>CAYVZF010000044.1:0-11230 GCA_964456095.1 uncultured Erysipelotrichaceae bacterium | reverse complement strand
CTCAAAAATATCAGTTCATCCTAAACTTTATAGTGTTACATATCCTAAATACGGGGATAAATGAAAAAAAACATACTTACCGCTAAATATTTGGCATTTAATCATATATTTAATATGTATACTTATTGCGGGTTTTGGTGTATATATGTCTATAATTGGATTTCATGCGTTATTGGCTTATGAACAATACAAATCATTAATTCTTATTGTATCTGGTTTAATTATTGTTGCTTTATTCTTATTCGTTTTAATCTATAATTTACACAATAGAATATTTTTTATGATAAAAAATTGTTATTACAGGTCATTTGGATTATTAAAAACGAAGGATTATAATTTCTAGATGAAATGGAGTATAGTGAAATAAAAGATGTATCTATAATTTGTGCGAATGCTAATTCTTTGAAAAAAAGAATTAAAAAGGCGGGATATTCATCACTGAGACCATTTGTATTCTATGAAATTAGTTTGAAAAACAATGAAACAAAATGGATTTATATTGAATGTTTTTCAAACAAGCAAAGAAAACAAATACTTGGTTTAATCAATGATAAAGTTGGGCTGAATTTATCTTATGAATTATTAGAACGAAAAGATTTCTCAATATATAATAAAAAGAATAAAAGAAAATAATAGCAAATTACTTTCACAAGCAAAACTGGGTAAGTTTACTGTATCGGTAGGCTTACCTTTTATTTAATCTATGTGGGCTTACCTTTTATTTAATCTATGTTAATAGATTATTTAATAAAAAAATGTTATAATTAAAATATAAATTTATGAAAGGTATATGAACATGAAAAAAGAATTTAATGTTTTAAGAATTTTATATATTTGTTGGTCTATAGCTATTCTTGCAAATGTTATTTCATTTAGCATTTCAAAGGAAATTAACACTTTGATCAGTTTAATAGTTTTATCTGTTTGTATGTTGTCTCTATTAATATTTGATTTTATAGTTTCGTCAAGAAAATGTTATATAGTAATTATTGATCATATTTATTATAGATACTCTGATAATATTGTAGAGAAATGCAAGATAATTAGGGAAAAGAAATTATTAAATAAAAAGATTAAAAATAAATTTGGTGGAGAGACAATTAAGTCTTGTTATTTTGAAAATCAATATGCAAAAGTATATTTTGATATAATAAGTCGTGAAGATAATTATTCACTATTGATTGTAAAAAAAGTAAAAGAAAATAAAAATAATACTTTTTCATTTGAATTATTAATTGAAGATAAGCAGAAGAATTTGTCCCATATTAAAAATAAAACTACACCAAATAATTATAGTTTAATAGATTCTGTGGAATTTAAATATGATAAAAATCATAATCATGCTGTAACAATTCAAAAGAACAATAATAATTATCAGATAAAAATATATAAGGTGGATTTAGCAAATACATTTTTTAAAATAAAAGAAATTGATACTGATATATTAGTATGGTGTGAAGAATATGAATGCGAAGAAAAAGTATTTTTATCTTTTGAAGAAGCTATAAATGAAATGAACAAAATTACTTATTGGTATGATTATAGTTATTCAACACCTACTGATAAAATGTTTTTATTTTATTATCAAAAAAAGAGCAGGGGTTATATTGAATTTCAATTAATAGAATCAAATAAACCAAATTTTAATAAAATAGAATTTTCTAAAAAGTCTTCTTTATTTGTAGATGTTGTTAATGATGAAGCAATGGATGAATTTTTAGATAATTATGGAGAAATTTTTGGTAATGGGTTACACCCAAATGGTACAAAATCATTAGACTTATTTAGTATAAATTATTATTCATTAAATGAACTAGAAACAATTGTTAAGAAAATAAATGATAATAGACCGAAAGATTATGAAACAATTCTTGAGTGGCTACAAATGGTTCAAAGAAACTATAAAGGATTTTATATTTTGGGAGTGTAATGTAGATGATAATGATATGAAGAAAATTTGTTATTTATTATTAATTATTTCGTATTTACTTTTAGGGTTTATATTAATTTATTTTAACTTGATTAATTCTTCATATGAAGGTAGTTTGGGATTAATATCATCTATTATAGTAATTGTAATTTGGTTAGTAGCAGGTTTTATTATACTTACTAATAAAAAACCAGTTATAAAAAAAGATAAAATTGAAGATTGTTTACGTCTAATAGCATTAGCACCAGTTATAATGATTGTTATTATTCCAATAGTTATATTTACTATAGTTAATTTAATTATTGAGTTATTTAGAAATAGAATGTCAAATAAATGTAAAATCTTATTAGAAAAGGGATTTGAATTAAATAAAGAAAAAAATAATAAAAAATACATATATACATTAGTGAAGGATAATTTTATTATTAAAATTAATGAATTCGACTTATATCAAATAAGTATAGATAATGGAACAACATTTGATGATATAGAAAAATCCTTATTCATACTTATGAGGATAGAATAGAAGTAGAAAATATTATCTATAAATATAAATTGTGTGATTATAGAGATAAAGATATTTACGAACCTATTACAAAAATCGTTTATATCTTAGCCAAGTATTTTAGCAACTAAAGGAGTGATTGTTTGTGATTAAATTTAAATTTAAGTTATTTCCAAAATATTTTGTAAATGGAATAATTAAAACTATTCAAACATCCGAAAATTTAGATATTGCTAAAGAAAATTTGAAAAATAAATTTGATTTTGATGATTTAGAGGTTAAATGTATTTTAAGTTTCAAATTGACTCATTTAATTAAACTTGTTCAATCAAACAATCTAAAACACTTTATTAGAAGATTGCAGGACATTCATAGATTAGACGGATGTTTAGGATTAAATGATATTGTTAATATATTGGAGAAAAGCAATATTGCTTATAGAAAATATGAAACAACAGATTATGATTATTATAAACAAAAAGGTTCAAAACTTGATTGTGCAACTTGTGATTTAGTTATTCTTGAAATAACTAATCCTTATCATAATCAACATTTAGAAATAGAAATTGATAAAGTGTTGGATTGTGTTGTTGATTTATGGTTTGGTGCGTATTGGTTTGAATATTATGAGTGTTATAATGAACAAGAATTTATAGATTCGTACTTAAAAACAATAAAAGAAGTTATGCAAAATAAGATGACATTTATATGCCATCATTTAAAATCGAACAATAGATGGTATGGTATCGAATGCTATTATAAGGATGAAAACCCGGAGTTTGACGATACTGAGGATTTAAAAAAAGATTAGAATCACTTAGAAATAAGAAAGTTCCTTTTAATACAATTATCTATTGTTTTAACTGGAGTAATTTAGAAACATATAAAAACAAATAAAATATTGATATAATTCTTAAAAAAGATTTATTTAAAAGTTATGAGAGGTTAGACTATGATTCAATTTTACGGATATAATGATGCTAGAGCTATTGCAGCTTATAATAAACGTAATTTAACAAAAATGTTATTAATATTTGCTTTAATTTGTATTGCTATATCTATTGTTGCAATTGCAATTCCTTTGTATGAATTATTATATGTTTGGGGAATATTTGCATTTTTGTTGTTGATAGTTTTATTTGCGAGTTCTTTTAGTAAGTATGATGATAAGATATTGAAAGAGAAAAGTATCAAAACTAAACATTTATTTGTTATTAAAGAATTTAAATTATTTAAAGATAGTAAAAAAATAAAAAAAGAAAATATTAATTTCTATTCTTATAAAAAGTATATATTATTAGAATTAAAGAAATGTTATTACTATATTCCAAAAGAGGAATTATCAATTAGTATTGATGAATTTACAAAAAGATTAAGAGAAGTTATGCATGGTACAAGTATTGAAAAAATAATTAAAGAAATTAAAGAATACATTGCTGAAAACTATTTTGCAGGTGATTTTACATTTACAAATGATACTATTGTTTGGAAGTTAGGAATCCATAGATTTACATTTTACATCGATTTTTATGAAACAATTGTTAATCATGATAAATTAAAATTCAACAAGTATTATGTGAATTATACACATTATCATGTTGATAATATTGACGTTAAAAATACAATAAAAGAATTTAATGAAAAATGGGGTGGATAATTTATGCTTGCAGTAGTTAAATATTTAGGATACTATCCACTTGGTTCTGATGTTGAATTAAATGGCGTTAAAATAATGCAAGAATATTGGAATGAGTATGATAAATTTATTATTCCAATTGGCAAAAAGAATGTTGTGAGTCCTTTTATGCAACAAGTATTTTATGTTATTTCTAAGGATAAAATTGTGTTCTTTGTTGCTATTGAATACGGACTAGGACATTATTATATTTTTTCGATCTCTGATAAAAAATCAAAATTATTAGAAAAGAAAGTAAATAGTCAAAAAGAATACAACCATTTTGCTGTTGAAATTAATAAAGTAGCTAGTAGTGTAAAAGCATATGGAAGAATTATCATAGGTTCTAGGGATCAAAATTATAAAATTGCAGATAGTTTTTTTGAACTAATAGATACAAAAGTTAATGTAGATTATACGCTGTATATTTTTACAAATAATGGAGAAGATAGATTCTATTTAGAAGTTTATAATCCGGAGTTAGTAGAAACTTCTCAAAATTATGTACTAATCGGAAAAGCAACAAAAGTTGTTTGGAGATGGGAAACTAAAGAAGAAGGATTACAGATTGTTGAAAGAAGAATGCTTAAAAATTATGTAGAAAATAAATATATATGTAATAGCCAAGAAAGAATAACTTTTTATAGATAAAGTAATTTTTATTATATTCTTATTTCTTTAATAAAATTTTTTTGACATTCACCCCGAAACTTAAAACTCTAAATGTCCGTTACTATTTAAGGACTTAGAAGTGTGTATGTAATAACAAACACATTTCTTAATTGTAAAGTGTGTCAAAAGAATATAAAACTATTTCTATGTTTTTATAAATGTTAAATGGTAAAAGAATCTAAATATTGATTAGTTTTATTATTTTTTGTAAACAGGATAAATCGTGTAACACTTTGCGACACAAAGAACACGATATAGTTTAGTAACTGGGATACCCAGATTACAATTTTTTAAACAAATAGATGGATGTAATCCTGACTTCCGTAGAATAATTTTAATTTAAAAAGTTAATTATAAAATAATTAAAAATCAAAATTATCTTGTGTTATAAATATTATTATCAAAAATTTTTTTAACGTAATAAAATTGCCAAAAGGAGGAAATAATAATGTTTGAAGTGATCAGTGTGAATTTTTATGAGAATATTAAAAAATTAATGAATGAATCTAGAAAACATGTTGTAACTTATGTGAATACAACAATGTTATTTACCTATTGGAATATTGAAAAAATGATAGTTGAAGAACAAGGTGGTAGTTCTAAAGCTAAATATGGTGATAAACTTATTGCTGAATTATCAAAACAAATGACTTTTGATTTTGGAAAAGGCTTTGATGAAAGAAACTTAAGAAAAATTCGTCAATTTTATTTAATGTATCCAATTTGGGACTCAGTGAGACCCGAATTGACGTGGACTCATTATAGACATTAATGAGGGTTGAAGAACAGCACATAAGAGACTTTTATATGGAAGAAGCTATTAAAGGCAATTGGAGTGTAAGACAACTTGAAAGACAAATTGCAACATGTTCATACAGTAGAGTTATTGCTAATAAAAGCGAAGTAGAAAAGATTGATAATGTCGATGAAACAACAGCATTAGTAAAATATGAACCTAATACAGTTATTAAAGATCCATATATGTTAGAACTTTTAGGACTCGATAATAATGTTAATTATTTAGAAAAAGAATTAGAAAACGCTTTAATTAATCATTTACAAAAATTTTTATTAGAGCTTGGCGGAGGTTTTTGTTTTGTTACAAGACAAAAGAGAATCACCTTTGACAATGAACATTATTTTATCGATTTAGTATTTTATAATGCAATTTTAAAGTGCTATGTAGTTATTGATTTAAAGACTGATAAATTATCTCATGAAACGTTAGGGCAAATTGATTTGTATAGAAATTGTTATGATCAAGAAGTAAAAATGTCTGATGATAATCCAACTATTGGATTATTATTAGTCACTGAACAAGATACATTAGTGGCAAAATATTCAAGTATTTATAAAGATTAAAATATTTTTGTATCTAAATATATGACTTATATGCTTACTGAAGAAGAATTAAAAAGAGTTTATTAATGAAGAAAAAAGATTGATTGAGGAATATAAAATATCTAACAAATAATTGTGCAGTTAATGGCTGCACAATTTAGAAAAGTTTCGATTACATTCGAATATATTCGTTTATAATTGTTCGCTTACGATGAATTAGGAAAATATTTAATAAATAAAATAATATTAAAGAATATAAATATTATTATTGGATGATTAGTTAAAATAACTGAATTACCATATAGTTAATCAAATAATAATTTCTTGGAATTTTTTTTAAGAAATTGCAAATGTAACATTCTTATATGAACTAGATTGAATTTATTGAAAGATATTTAATTAATTACGAAGAGTTTAGGTTTAAATATAAGAATTATGTAGATTTATTAGTCCTAATAGTAGTGATTATTTAGATGTTAAAAGTTTAAAATAGATTAAACCTATATTGTCATCACAAAAAATATAAGTTCTTTATTGCGGTAGATAATTAACTGATAATACATAAAAAAGATATTTAAAAGTTAACGATGGGTATATCAATAAAAAAATAAAAATATAACCATTATTATTTTTATTTTTATCATTTTGTGATAGTTTATTTAGTTGAGAGGTAATTATATTTTTTTTATTTTTTAATTTTTTATTGTCATATTAATTTCTATTAATAACCTCTCACCATTAGTTAAAATATTATATTAAATTATGTTATTATAAGGAAAGGATGTATGTAAAACTATTCATTTTTTGAATAGTTTTATAATATTAAGGCTAGTTTATGAGTAAATACGATTTAAATCATATACGTAATTTTTCTATCGTTGCACATATTGATCATGGTAAGTCTACTCTTGCAGATAGAATACTTGAATTAACCGGTGCAATAACAAATAGAGAAATGAAAGATCAAATATTAGATAGTATGGATCTCGAAAGGGAAAGAGGCATTACGATTAAACTTAATGCTGTTTCTTTAAATTATCATGCAGATAATGGTGAAGATTATTTATTTAATTTAATTGACACTCCTGGTCATGTAGACTTTTCTTATGAAGTATCTAGATCACTCGCAGCTTGTGAAGGCGCTCTACTTGTAGTAGATGCTACTCAAGGTGTAGAAGCACAAACACTTGCTAATTGCTATTTAGCAATTGATAATAATTTAGAAATAGTTCCTGTTATTAATAAAGTTGATTTACCAAGCGCAGATGTTACAAGAACTAAAAATGAAATTGAAAATTCTATTGGACTTGATTGCTCATCCGCTATTAGCGTATCGGCTAAGACCGGGCTTAATGTTCATGCTGTATTAGAAGAAATAGTTAATAAAATTCCTTCACCAAAAGGAAGTAAAAAGAATCCTCTTAAAGCTTTGATTTTTGATTCTTTTTATGATTCATATCGCGGTATTATTGCTCAAGTATCTATTAAAGATGGATCTTTAAAAGTTGGTGAACATATTATTTTTATGTCTAATGGTCTCGAATTTGAAGTAACTGAAATAGGAATAAGAACTCCAAAAGAAGAAAAAGTTGATGAATTAATCGCAGGAGAAGTTGGTTATATCGCGGCATCTATTAAAAATATTAGTGATGTTAGACCTGGTGATACGATTACTAAAAAAGAACATAAAGCAGATAAACCTTTACCAGGGTATAAAAAATTAAATCCAATGGTATTCTGTGGACTTTATCCTTGCGATTCAAAAAAATATTTAGATTTAAAAGAAGCGCTTGAAAAGTTATCTTTAAATGATGCTTCGCTTCATTATGAACCTGAAACATCTCAAGCGTTAGGATTTGGTTTTAGAGTAGGTTTTTTAGGCTTACTTCATATGGATGTAGTTCAAGAAAGACTTGAAAGAGAATATAATATTGATTTGATCTTAACTGCACCGAGTGTTATTTATAAAGTATTTTTATATAACGGTGATATGATTGAACTAGATAATCCATCTAAAATGCCTGATCCAACATTAGTAAAAGAAATACAAGAACCATATGTTTTAGCTCGTATTATGACACCTAAAGAATATGTAGGACCGTTAATGACTTTATGCCAAGAAAGAAGAGGTATATATAACGATTTAGAATATATTGATGATTCAAGAATGACACTTGTTTATCAAATACCACTTTCAGAAATAATATATAACTTCTTTGATAAATTAAAATCATATTCTAAAGGTTATGCATCATTAGATTATGAATTAGATGAATATAAAGCATCAAAATTAACTAAAATGGATATATTATTAAATGGTAATCCTATCGATGCTCTTTCTAGTATTGTATATAAAGATTTTGCTTATAATAGGGGTAATGCTATTACAAGAAAATTAAAAGAAATAATTCCGCGTCAACAATTTGAAGTACCTGTTCAAGCTGCGATTAATGGAAAAATAATTGCACGTACTGATATTAAAGCTGTAAGAAAAGATGTACTTGCTAAATGTTATGGTGGAGATATCTCACGTAAGAAAAAACTTCTTGAAAAACAAAAAGAAGGAAAAAAGAGAATGAAATCAATAGGTACTGTAGATGTTCCACAAGAAGCATTTATGGCAATATTATCTGTTGATGATGATAATTAATAAAAAGTAAGAAAATGATAAAATTTAAAAGATTTTGTCATTTTTTTTAAAAATAATAACTAAAATGTCATAATTTGTTAGTAAAAAATTAGTATTTATTTAGTTTTTGAATAGACAAATTAAAGTTCTTTTTCTATAATCAAGAAGAGGGAAAAATGATGAATAGAGATTATGGAATTAGATTTTCAGATGAGCAGTATCTTTCAAAAGAAGAGATTAAAAAAAATTTAAATCTTACTTCTAATGATTATATATGGGAAAGTGTATTAAAATACCGTAGTTTATACATGAACATATTAGATTTATTTTCTACTAATAAGAAGCCATATAATTATTGTTTAACAAATGGTATTGTTAATAATATTATTAAACTTGAAAAGAAATTTAATAAATTAGAATTATTATCAATTAAATATGATTTAAATGATGTAACTAATTATTTTAAATGTGAAATAGTATCAATTTTATCTATAATTAATTCATTTAATGATATTTCTTCTTCATTAATTGAAAGTTTAGTAAAAAAGGAAATTACAAATATTCCTCAAAAGTACTTAATTCTAGATAACTATCTTTTATGTTTAGATTTTATTAAAAATACAAGCGCTACAAAGTTAGATGAAAATGTTATAAAAAGAATATATTCTATTTTACTTCATGGTGTTAGTGAAGATTTCAATAATATCTCAATATATAGGACATATAACATTAATGATACAGATGAAAATGCTTCTTATGTTGATAGTGCAGATTGTAATCAATTAGAATCAATGATGTCTTATTTTTATGAATTTGTACAAAATTCTAATACATTCTCAATTGTTAAAAGTGCTTTTGCTTTTTATTATATTTATTATTTGAAACCATTTGAATTATTTAATGAAGAGATGGCTTTATTAATATCTAAATATATATTAAATAATGACGATAATGATGTTAGTTATTATCCAATAGAAAAATTAATATTATCGCTTCAAAGCAATGAATTAAAAAAGATATTTATTGAATGTCAAACTAGTTTTGATTTAACGTATTTCTTAGTTAAATTTATTGATATATTTAATGATTCAATTAATGAAATTGATAATTATTATAATAACATTCATAATAAATTGATAAAAAATGAAGTTCTTGTTGAAGATATAATTAATGATAATGAAGAAATTAAAGAAAATATACCTCAAGAAAATAAACTAACTTTTGAAGTAAAAAGAAATATTATAAATGATGAACATCATTCAAGCATAAATTATAAGCAAAATGTATCACTTCCGATTATACCTTCAGGACTTGATGAAATAGATGCTTCAGAAATCGCTGAACATCTATTAGAATTACATCCTACTTTAAAAAAAGGACAAGCTGAATTCTATGCTAGACATTGTACAGTCGGTAAATATTATACTATCCAGCAATATAAAGAATTTAATGATGTTGCATATGAAACCGCAAGAACATCAATGGATAATTTAGCATTTTTAGATTTCTATAAAAAAGAAAAAATAAGAAATAAATTTGTATATACACCAGTAATAAGGGAGAATGATTAATATGTTATATAGTTCTACAGAATTAATACCACTTTGGATTGGCTTAGGAATAGGTGCGATTGCTTTATTAGTATTTTTATTAAGAAAATTTATTCCAGGACTTGGCTTTGATAACGAACCAGTTGATGAAAAACAACAAGCTGAAGAAGAAGTTAATAGATATATTGTAACTGAAGAAATTAAAAATGATGAAGTAAAAAAAGATGAAGAATAAAGGATTATATATACATATTCCTTTTTGCAATAAGCTATGCCCTTATTGCTCTTTTTGTCATTATTTAATTGAATACTCTAATGAAGATAAGTATATAGATAGATTAATATTGGAAATAAATGATTTAAAAGAGAAATCATTTGAATCTATTTATATAGGTGGTGGTACACCAAATTCATTAAGTGATTATAACTTAGAAAGATTATTAAAAAGTTTAAATAGATTTATAAATGAATCTACTTCTTTTACTATTGAAATAAATCCATCATTATTTAATGATAATCAAGCTCTTATATTTTCAAAATACTTAATTAATAGGGTGTCTATTGGCGTACAAACTTTTAATAAAAAACTACAAGATATAATTGAAAGATATTGTACTTATGATTCTATTAATGAAATCATTAAAACATTAAATAATTATAATATTAATGATATTAATTTGGATTTAATGTATGGTATACCTTCTGAAACACTTGATGATTTAAAATTAGATTTAAAATTATATACATCATTAAATATTAAACATATTTCTTGTTATTCTTTACAAATAGAGGAGCATACTGCTTTTTATAACAATAACGTAAAAGAAATGGATCAAGATGCACTAGGGGATTTTTATGATTACATATGTTCATTTTTAAATAAAAAAGGATTTATTCATTATGAAGTAAGTAATTTTGCTAAAGAAAA
>CAYVZF010000043.1:0-11740 GCA_964456095.1 uncultured Erysipelotrichaceae bacterium | reverse complement strand
TTATTTATCTAAATAAATAATTTTTATTTAAAAAATAATACAAAAAATAATAGTATGATAGTATAATAAAACATATCGAAAAAAAGGGAGTTATGAATATGATGGAATTTAAAACAGCACGTGAATTATATGAATCATGTTATTATGGTGATGATATTTTAAAAGATTCAATTGATGAGGTTGAATTAGAAGGATGGATTCGTACTAATAGAGATAATGGTTCTGTTGGATTTATTGAATTAAATGATGGAACATATTTTAAGAATACTCAAATTGTTTATGACAAGTCTTTATCATGCTATGATGAAGTTTCTCATTTACTAAATGGAACATCAATTAATGTAAAAGGAAAATTTGTTTTAACACCAAATATGAAACAACCTTTTGAAATACATGCAAGTGATATTATCGTTTTAGGTAAGTGTGATCCTTCTTATCCATTACAAAAGAAACGTCATGGTTTTGAATATTTAAGAACAATTGCGCATCTAAGACCTCGTACTAATACATTTAATGCAGTGTTTAGACTTCGTTCTATATTATCTATGGCAATTCATGAATTCTTTCAAAATCAAGGATTTGTTTATGTACATACTCCTATATTGACTTCAACTGATGGTGAAGGTGCAGGAGAAATGTTTAATGTCATTACAGACGAAAAAGATCCAACATCTTTTTTTGGAAAGAGAGCGGCTCTTTCTGTAACAGGTCAATTACAAGTTGAAGCATTCTGTATGGCTTTTAGAGATGTTTATACATTTGGCCCTACTTTTAGAGCGGAAAAATCTAATACGACAAGACATGCTGCAGAATTCTGGATGATTGAACCAGAAATTGCCTTTGCGGATTTAGATGATGATATGGCTTTAATTGAGGATTGCGTAACTTATTGTATTAAATATGTGTTAGAGAACGCAAAAGAAGAAATGGAATTTTTCAATCAATTTGTTGATAAAACATTATTAGATAGACTTAATCATGTTCTTAATACTCCATTTAAAAGACTTTCATATACTAAAGCTATTGAGTTATTATTAAAAGCAAAAGAAGAAGGCCATAAGTTTGAAAATCCTAATATTGTATGGGGAATGGATTTACAAAGTGAACACGAAAGATATATTACTGAACAAATAGTTAAAGGACCTGTTTTTTTAACAGATTATCCTCGTGAAATAAAAGCTTTTTATATGCGTGACAATGATGATGGTAAAACTGTCGCGGCTGTTGATTTACTTGTTCCTGGGGTTGGTGAACTTGTTGGTGGATCACAACGTGAAGAAAGATATGATGTTTTAAAGAACAAAATGGAACAACTTGGAATGAAACTTGAAAACTACGATTGGTATATGGATTTACGTAAGTATGGTGGATGTAAACATGCTGGATTTGGTATCGGATTTGATCGTTTTGTTATGTATTTATCAGGTATTGAAAATATTAGAGATGTTGCACCATTCCCAAGAACTTATCGTAATTTGGAGTATTAATGGAAAACGAAACTAATAACTTAATTAATCCTATAGAGGATCCAAAAATAGCAAAAAAGATAAAAAACAAAAAGTTTTTACGTGGTTTTCTTATAGTTGTTAATACATTACTTGTTTGTTATTTGGTGGTTTCTGTAACAAAATCTACAATAAAATATATTAATAAAATGCAAGATGAAACACCTTCTTCTTTTATAAAAATAGATGATTTGTCAGAAAAAGAATCTCTTCAACTCTATAAAAAAAATATAAGTTATGATATTGTAAATAATAAGTTTATTGTAACTGATGCAATTAATTATTCATATTATAATGGGTATCTTAATTTTAAAAATAATAATGATATTGTAAATGCTGATAATAAATTGTATTATTCATCATTTGATAGGTATGTTTTAAAAAATTTGAATGATGATAGATCCTATTTATCGACACTTGATTTTAAAAAGAATGATAGTGCTCCTTCGATTAAAGATGGGATATATTTATATGGTTTAAAAGAAGGTAATTATATTGTATATCCATATGATTTTTTATCTGATGATAAAAGAATGAATCCTATTAAAATCGATTCAAAAAACGGAATATATGAAACAATATATTCACCATTAAAAAATGGAGTAAGAAAAAAGATTGAATTAAGAAGTAATTCTTCTTCGCCATGTTTTGTAATTACTATTAAAGATTTATTATATGTTTCTAAAGATTTTTATGATATTTCTGTTTTATGTGATGCGCAATATGATGATAATGTTAAAAATGTATTAATAAATACAGATTATAATGTATCATATGTTAAAAAAACAAATGATAAAAAAACAAATTTGATTAATCTATATAATATTCATTCTCCAATTAATATTATTATTGATGAAGGTGATGATATAGTTACTAGTAATTATTTTAAACTAGAAAATACATCTAATCCTAGTATTATTAATCAAGGTGCTTTAGTTGGTCTTGATGATGATGTTTATATTAGAGAATTAGGTGGAGATATATTTAATGCTGGTAAAGGATTATCTTCTTTAGATGATGAAAATGCGTATTTAACTAATTATTTATGTGGACGAAATAATGGATTATATGCTATTCATATTGGAATAAATAGGCTTTCAGAAATAGAGAATATTTTAAATAATATAATTTTGTAAAAAATCCCCTATTGTATTAATGGGGGATTTTTATGTTGAAAAAAATTTTGCTAATTCTGTTTTCTTTTCTTTTGTTTTTTGGGTGTAATAAAAATGAATACGAAATTCCAATAATTTCATCTAATCAAATTTTTGAAATCGATAAAGACTATTATTATGTATTAATATATTTAAATGGTTGTATAGCTTGTAGAGATGTAAAACAAATAATACATAAATTTGATCATGATGTTAAATCATATTTTTATTATGTTGATTTAGAAAAAAATAAAGAATTATTGCATAATAAACTAGTTTCAAATATCAATTGTTCTTCTTATGTAGATATTAAGATTAAGAAGACTCCTACATTATTTGTTATAAAAAATAAAACTATAATGGAAGAGTATATAAGTAGCGATGATGTAAGGCTTTTTTTGTACACTTTGATTTAATTATTCATACTATATATTTAAAGTATATTATGTGGTATTTTTGATTAAAAAATACATAAATAAAATTTAATAAATAAGATTTATTCATTTATGCTAATACGAGTTCGTGGTATAATTTTACATAATGAGGTGAGCCAAGTGGATTTATCGATTATGAACGAAAACCAGGTCGCTGGTATTACTGCGACATCTAAATATACAAGAATTGTCGCAGGTGCTGGAAGTGGAAAAACAAGAGTACTTACGTATAGAATAGCTTATTTATTAGAAAACAATTTAGCATCTTATGATGGAATACTTGGTATTACTTTTACTAATAAAGCTGCTTCGGAAATAAAAAGTCGTGTCACCGATTTAATAAACGCTACATATAATATGTCATTATGTACCATTCATTCTTGGTGTGCACGTTTTTTAAGAAGAGAATGTCATCATATTTTTTATCCGAAGAATTTTGTTATTTTAGATGAAGATGATGCAAAAAAAGTGATTAAAGATATTTTTGTTTCTTTAAATAGACCTAAAAATGATCCTATGATAAAAAAATGTTACAATTGGATTTCTAATAAAAAAATGAATGGCTTCCAATATAAACATCTTAAAGATATGTTTTGCCCAAATTATGAAATGAAATTATTCTTAGATGTTTTTAGAATGTATACTGAAAAATTAGAAGGAATGCATGCTTTTGATTTTGATGATTTGTTACTTAAAACAATTGAAATCTTAAAAGATGAAAGTAATGGAGTAGCTAATTATTATCGTAATATTATTACTCATATTTTAGTTGATGAATTTCAAGACATTAATGATGTCCAATTTGAACTTATTACCTTACTTATGGATAAGAATACTGAGCTTTACGTTGTCGGTGATCCTGATCAAACAATTTATACTTGGAGAGGCGCGAATAATGATATAATGCTCAATTTTAAAAAATCTTTAACGGATTTGTTTGGTGATGTTGAAGTTGAAACTATCATTTTAAATAAAAACTATCGTTCTACAAAAAAAATATTAGAGTCTGCGAATAAACTAATTGCTAATAATAAAGATAGATTAAAAAAGGATTTAATTTCTATGCAAAGTGATGGTGATAGTATTTCCGTTTTTTCTACAGAAAAAGCGGAATATGAAGCATCTTATGTCGTTAATACAATTAAAGATTTGTACACGAATAAAATTCCATATAAAAATATTGCAATTTTATATAGAGCTAACTATTTATCTAGAGAACTTGAAACACAACTCAATCTAAAAGGAATCCCTTATAGAGTTTATGGTGGTATGAAGTTCTTTCAAAGAAAAGAAATTAAAGATTTAATTGCGTATTTTACTTTATTAATTAATCCTGATGCTGATAATTGTTTTGAAAGAATTATTAATGTTCCTAAAAGAAATATTGGAGAAGTTACTTTAGATAAAATAAAATCTTCTGCTTCAAATAATGGACAAAGTATATATCATTACTTGTTAGAAAATGACGACATTCCTTTGAAAGGTTCTAAAAAAGTATTAATAAAATCCCTTTTAAAAATATTAGAAGATACGAAAAATAGAATACTTAATGTTAGTGACTATAATGAAATACCCTCTATTATCGAGAAGTTTATTGTTGATATTGATTATGAAAAAGAATTAAATGAAGATCCAGAAACCAAAGATGACAGAAATGAAAATATTCAAGAACTATTAAGTTCATTAAATTCATATTTTGATTCTGTTTCAAATCCTTCATTTGATGAGTTTATTGAGAATTGTGCTTTGCAATCATCTCAAGATGAAGTAACAAATAATGGTGATTTTGTATCTTTGATGACTATTCATACAGCAAAAGGATTAGAGTTTGATTATGTCTTTATTTATGGATTTAATGATGGAATAATTCCTTCAAGACGTGCGGTTGAAGAATCAATACATGGCTTAGAAGAAGAAAGACGTTTGGCGTATGTTGCAATAACAAGAGCAAAGAAAAAACTATATATTTCATATAATAAAGAGTATTCTTATGTACAAGCTGAAAAATTATATCCATCAAGATTTATTAAAGAAGCTGGCCTTAAAAGTGGTGCAGAAGTTAAAAGTAATTATGCAAATGAAAATACTTGGACACAAATTAGGAATCAAAATATGCAAAAATATGTTGAAAGCCCTAAAAAAGCAGTGGCAATACCTAAATCAAATGGTGTTACTAACTGGCAGGTAGGAGATAAATTGATTCATGATTTGTTCGGACTAGGTGTTGTTAAAGAAGTTAAGGATAATAAAATTGTCGTTGCTTTTGATGATGAAAAATATGGTCAAAAGACTTTGATTTCAACTTATTATATGATTAAAAAACTTTATAACTAGGAGACTAAGAATATTATGGATATTAAAAATAGAATTGATGAATTAACATTTTTATTAAACAAATATAATAAAGAATATTATGAAGATGACAATCCTTCTGTTTCAGATCAAGAATATGATAGGTTAATGGCGGAATTGATAATGCTTGAAAAAGAGCATCCTGAGTTTTTAGATAAACACTCTCCAACTCAAAGGGTAGGTGGCTCTGTTATTTCCTCTTTTGATAAAATAATTCATAAGCGCCAAATGTTATCTCTTGGTAATGCTTTTAATGAAGATGATTTAAGAGATTTTGATAGAAAAGTAAAAGAGGTTATTCCTCAAGAAAAAGTAGAATATATGTGCGAGTTAAAAATAGATGGTTTAGCTATGTCTTTAACTTTTGATCGTGGTGAGTTTTTATATGCTGCAACAAGAGGTGATGGTCATATTGGTGAGGATGTATCTCACAATATTATTACAATTAAATCAATACCTTTAAAAGTTAATGAAAACAGAGAGTTTGAAATTCGTGGAGAAGTATATATGTCTAAAAAGACATTAGAGAGATTAAATAAAGAAAGAATGGAACGTGGTGAGGAACTTCTTGCAAATGCTAGAAATGCCGCGGCAGGTTCTATTAGACAACTAGATTCTTCTATCGCGGCGAAAAGGAAATTAGATGCATTTTGGTATACATTTGTTGATGCTTCTGATTATGGATTTGAAAGACATTCAGATTCATTAGACTATCTAGAAAGTTTAGGCTTTAAAACTAATCCAGAAAGAAAAATATGTTATGGTATAGAAGAAGTTCTTGAATATGTAAAAAAGTATACTTTAATTAGACCAAAATTAGCATATGATATTGATGGGCTTGTAATTAAAGTAAATGAAACAAAGTATTATAAAGCTTTAGGTAATACTGCAAAAACTCCTAAATGGGCTATAGCATATAAATTTCCTCCAGAAGAAGTTGTCACTAAATTGGAGGATATAATGTTTACTGTTGGTAGAACTGGTAAAATAACACCTAACGCTATTTTATCACCTGTAAGAGTACAAGGAAGTATGATCGCAAGAGCAACATTGCATAATGAAGACTTTGTAACTAGTAAAGATATAAGAATTGGCGATTATGTTTCTATTAGAAAAGCAGGTGATGTTATTCCTGAAGTTCTTGCACCATTACCAAGTAGAAGAACTGGAAATGAAATAGAGTTTAAAATGATTGAAAACTGTCCATATTGTAATACAAAGTTAGTGAAAAAAGATGCAATGCATTATTGTATTAATCCTAATTGTGATGCTCGGTCTATAGAAGGATTAATTCATTATTGTTCAAAAGATGCAATGGATATAGAAGGTCTTGGTGAAAAAATTGTTGAGCAATTCTTTAATCAAGGATTTATAAAAAATATAGAGGATATTTATAAATTAAGTGATTACGCACAAGAATTAATGTTAATTGATGGCTTTGGAGAAAAAAGTATTTATAAATTATTTAATGCTATTGAAAGAAGTAAAAATAATTCTTTAGAAAGATTATTGTTCGGCTTAGGTATTAAAGAAGTTGGAAGTAAATTAGCAAAGACTTTAGCAAGTTATTTTGTTTCTATTGATAATTTAATGAATGCAACTAAAGAAGAATTGCTAGAAATAAGAGATGTTGGTGAAATATCATCAGAAAATATATACAATTACTTTAAAGATCCATCAAATATTGAACTAATTAATAGATTAAAAAATATTGGTTTGAATATGAAGTATTTAGGTAAAGCAAAAGTGGACTTTGATAACTTCTTTAAAAATAAAACAATAGTTTTAACTGGTACACTTTTATCTATGGGTAGAAAAGAAGCGACTAATGAGTTAGAATTATTAGGGGCTAAGGTTACATCTTCTGTTTCTAAATCAACAGATATTGTTATTTATGGTTTAGAAGCGGGAAGCAAATTAACGAAAGCTCAAAGCTTAGGCATTAAGACAATGGATGAATCAGAGTTTATGGAAGAATTAAATAAACTTAGAAAGGAATAATTTAGATGAAAGAAATAACAGACTCTTTATTAAAAGAATGTGCAAAAAATATCATGCTAGAATTAAATGAAGAAGAATTTAACACATTAAAAAAAGATTTTATAATGGTAAGTGATGAATTAAATAAAATGAGTAGAATTGAAGGGATTGATGATGCTATTCCTATGACATTCCCTTTTGATGTTTCTATTTCGTATTTAAGAGAAGATGAACCTAATAATCAAATAACACGTGAAGAAGCATTGAGTAATGCAAAGGATGTTATAGGTGGACAAATTCGTCTTCCAAAGGTGGTGAAATAATGAAATATTTGGATAAAACAATCGTTGAACTACATGATTTATTACTTAAAAAAGTAGTTACTCCTTATGATTTGGCTTTAGAAGCTATTAATAATGCTAAAAATGATAATAATAATGCTTTTGAAACTATTTGTGAAAAAGAAGCATTAGAATTTGCTAGTTCGTTAAAGGATATTGAAAAGGATAATTATTTCTGGGGTATTCCATTTGCTATTAAAGATAACTTCTCTACAAAAGGTATTTTAACAACCGCATCGAGTGAAATGCTTAAAAATTATGTTCCAGTATTTGATGCGACTGTAATTAAAAAATTAAAAGAGAAAAAAGCTGTTTTAATTGGAAAAACTACAATGGATGAACTTGCAATGGGTGGAAAAGGAACGACCGGTCATAAAGGTGTTACATATAATCCATATGATAAAACTCATAAATATATTATTGGTGGTTCTTCTTGTGGTTCCGCTGCTGCACTCGCTTCAAATATAGTCCCTTTTTCTTTGGGTTCTGATACTGGAGATTCTGTTAGAAAACCTGCTTGTTATGGTGGACTAGTTGGTTTTAAACCTACATGGGGAAGAATTTCTCGTTTTGGTTTATTTCCTTTTGCACCTTCTATGGACCATGTTGCATTTTTTAATAAATCAATAGAAGATGCTGCACTTACTTTATCGGTTTTAGAAGGTCATGATGAAAATGATATGACTTCTTCATTAAAAGAAGGCCATGATTATTTTGTTAATTTAAATAGTAATATTAAAGGTAAAAAGATTGCGATTATTAAAGAATTAATCGATTGCTTACATGATGAAATAGTTTTAGGCGCTTTTAATAAATCGATTGATGAATTAAAAAATATGGGAGCAATTGTTGAGTATGTTTCTATTAGTAGGAACATTTTAGAAGCAATATATGGTACATATTTAGTTATTTCTTGTGCTGAATCAACATCGAATAATGCAAACTTGGATGGAATTAAGTTTGGATTAAGAAATGATAATTTATCAAGTTATGAAGAAATTATGACTGATTCTAGAAGTAAAGGTTTTGGTTCTCAAGTGAAAAGAAGGTTTGTTATTGGTAGTTATTCATTACTCGCGGATAATCAAAATGAATGTTTTCTTAAAGCTCAAAAAGCAAGAAGAATAATAGTTAATAAAGTTAATAACATTTTAAAAGATTATGATGTTATTTATTCACCTTGTTCTGGTAAAGCAAAAAATACAATTGAAGATTCTTCTTATGATGCTGATTCAAACATTATTGAAAATCATATGGCAATTGGTAATTTTGCAGGTCTTCCATCGTTAACTCTTCCAATCGGATTTGAAGATAATTTCCCTATAGGCGCTAATTTCATGGGAAGAGCATTTGATGAACAAACTGTATTAAATGTTTCTTATGCATTAGAATCAAAATTATCATATAAAAATTTAAGTGTTAAGGCGGTGAAATAAATGAATTACGAAGCGGTTATTGGTATTGAAATACACGTTGAAATGAAAACAAAAAGTAAAATGTTTTCATCTTCTTTTAATTCTTTCGGTGATGACGCAAATACTAATGTGTCTCCTCTTGATTTAGCTTTTCCTGGAACATTACCTGTTGTTAATAAGCAAGCTGTTATTAATGCAATAAGAGTGTGCCATGCTTTAAATATGACTATAGATAAAGATTTATGGTTTGATAGAAAGAATTATTTTTATAGTGATTTACCTAAAGGATTCCAAATTACACAACAATTTAGACCAATAGGTAGTAATGGATATATTGAAATTGATGTTGAAGATGGTGTTAAAAGAATTAACATAGAAAGATTACATATGGAAGAAGATACTTGTAAACAATTACATTTATCCGATTGTTCTCTTCTTGATTATAATCGTGCTGGAACACCACTTATTGAAATTGTTTCATGTCCAGAAATGCATAATGGTAAAGAAGCTTCTCAATATGTTGATACAATAAAATCAGTAGTTATATATACTGATGTTAGTGATGGTAAAATGGAAGAAGGTTCTTTAAGATGCGACGTTAATATTTCTTTAAAAGAAAAAGGAAGTAATGTGTTTGGAACAAAGGTTGAAATTAAGAATTTAAATTCTACTGCAAATGTTGAACGTGCGATTGAATATGAAATTAAAAGACAAGCAGAAATACTTTCTAGCGGTGGTGTGGTTGAACAAGAAACAAGAAGATATGATGAAACTAATAAATGTACTGTATTAATGAGAAAGAAAACAAATGCAGTTGATTATAAATATTTTGTTGAACCAAATATTCCTCCAATTCATTTAAGTGATGAATTTGTATTAAATGCGATTAATACATGTCCCGAACTTGCTTCTATAAAAGTTAAAAGATATAAAGAATTAGGTTTAACTTCTCAAGAAGCACAACAAATGATAAATGATAAAGGCTTAACATTATATTTTGATGAGTGTTTAAAGTATACAAAACTTGCAAAATCTGTTTGGAATTTTTTAGTAGTAGATGTTGCTTCATATTTGAATAAGAATGGCTTAAAATCGGAAGACTTTAAATTAAATCCTGAATTGATTGTCAAACTATTAGTGCTAATAGATAAAAAAGAAATATCTTATGCTCAAGGTAGAAAAGTATTTGAATATATATTAGAAAAAGAAGAAGATCCTGCATTAATTGTTGAAAGATTGGGATTAAAACAAAACTCTAATATTGATGATATTAAAAATATAGTTATTGATGTTTTAAAAGAGAATCCTCAATCAGTCATCGATTTTAGAGCGGGTAAAGATAGAGCTGTTGGTTTTATTATAGGACAAGTTATGAAAAAATCTCGTGGTAAAGCTAATCCTCAAGTTGCTTCACAAATAGTTAATGAATTATTAAAAACATGGGAAATTTAATAAATATGAAAGGTTTAATTCTTTTAGCGGATGGATTTGAAATATCTGAAGCTTTAGTTCCATGTGATTATTTGTTTCGTAGTAATATTGATGTAGTTAAGGTCTCTTTGACTAATAATAAAGAAGTCACTTCACAAGAAAATATTAAAGTAGTATGCGATTTGACTTATGATTATGTTGATTTTAAAGATTATGATTTTCTTTTAATTCCAGGTGGTAAAGCTGCTTATCTAGTTCTTGATAAAGATGAAAAGGTGGATTTGATTATTAAATATTTTGTAACTAATAATAAACTAGTTGCTTCTATATGCGCGGCACCATTTCTTATTGGTAAATTAGGATTTTTAAAAAATAAAGAATTTACTTGTTTCCCATCATTTGAAAAATATGTAATAGATGGTATATATAAAAAAGATGTTGGAGTTGTAGTTGAAGATGGATTTATTACAGCTAAATCGGTATATTATGCTTCTTCTTTTGCAATTGAAATTATTAGGTATTTAAAAGGTGACGAAGAAGCAAATAGAGTATTATTACAAGTTAAAGGTGAATTGTAAAATCATATTTGTATTTAATTTTATTTAAAAACTAAGTAATATATATATGTTACTTAGTTTATATATGTCCGTATAGCTCAGCTGGATAGAGCACCGCCCTCCTAAGACGGGTGTCGGGGATTCGAATTCCTCTACGGACGCCAAAAGATTGTTAAGCTTGATTTCTTTTTTTGGATTTCGAGCTTTTTTAGTTATTTTTTATAATTTTAAAAACATATAGTTAATTGTATGAATAAACTTTGGACAATTATAATTTTAATCTCATTAACATATGGAATATGTTTAGGGAGATTTGAAGATATTGCTAATGCCATTTTGTCAGTTCCTGAAGATGGATTAAGCCTTATCGTGACTTTGGTTTTTTCGTCATGCTTTTGGTATGGGATTATGATGATATTATATGATTCTGGATTTATTGATTTGGTTGCTAAAGCTTTAAATCCTTTTTTAAATAAAATTATGCCAAATTTAAAAAATGAAGAAGCAAAAAAATATATTTCATTGAATATTGCTGCGAATATGTTTGGACTTGGTTTTGCAGCTACACCTG
>CAYVZF010000042.1:3808-11765 GCA_964456095.1 uncultured Erysipelotrichaceae bacterium | reverse complement strand
TATTCCAATTGGATGTCTTAAAGATTAGAAATTTCTAATTATATTTAAAATACTAGACTTTATCCATATTATTTAGTATGTAATGAAACAACATATTTATTTGAATGTTTGTATCAATATAAACCAATTTTGGCGTAAGATTTTTAATGACCTGTTACCTTTTTTTCTAAATAAATTTTTTTAATAAACACGAATATTGTAATAATTATTAAAGAATAAAGAAATCACATTGCAAGGATATGTTGGTTTATAAATTTTATTCATTATACCTTCAAAACGGAAGTGTTGTTATTCTAAATCAAACGAAATTCCGTATCTTTCTAGTTCGTTATACAATTCTGGATTTTTAGCATATCCATCACTATTATTATGAATCTCTTTTTCAATAATTAATGATTTCCAATTATCAAAAATTTCATCTATATCATAATATAAATCTACAGATATTGATTCTTTAAAAAAAGGCAAAACATATTGTTCTGAACTATAATAAATACTTTGTATTCTTTCATGTTCTATTTTTATTCCATCTACTATAACATATGAGATATACTTATTATCTTTAATTACAAATTCAAAATTATTATCAATTGTTCCTTCGTAATTAATATTTAAAGTTAAAAAATCCTTGTTTTTTGAAACAAATTCTATTGTATATGCAACACTACCATTATCGAATTCCACTTTTGTAGATTTGCCAACAGTTATTTTTTGAACATTTGATGTACAAGAAGTTAAAAATAAGCCTATAAATAACATATGAATTAAATGATTCTCTTTGATTTTCATGAAATGCTTCCTTTCATTTTTTATTTTTATAACGGTATAATTATATGATTGTATTGAAATTAAAAGATATTATTTATATTAAAATACCTAATAATATTCTAATAGTTTTTTTTTGCTTTTTAAATATTAAAATGACTATATTCACTTGCTACAGCCTAATAATAATGTCTATAGTCATTATTAATTAATGAATTTTAACTACTGCTTTAACAACTATTAAGTCAGCTAAAGCAACAAATTGTTTGAGGCTATATAAATTTTCTAATTCAGTTATTGAAGCTTTAAAAGCCGCACCTGAAAAATCAAAGCAAGGTAAATAACAATCACGCTCATGTTCATTAATAAAATCAAAGCCTGTACAACAAGAATTACATTTGTATCAATCGATATTTCATACTTTTTCATTCCTTCTGCTTTTATATTATCTACGTTATAATTTTCTATAAGAGCTCCAAGTAAAGAATTGTTAAAAAGATATGCTTTTACTACGAGAAATTAATCTTGTAAATTCGTTTCCATTTTGAATATATTTAAGACATTTATAAAGATAAATTAAAAAAAGGAACTAGATTATTTTCTAATTCCTAATCATAAAATATTATTGATTTTAATCTCTAATAATTAACTTAATGTCTTCTTCTTTTTTCTCTTCTTCTTTTTTCTCTTCTAAATAATCATTATTTATAGAAACTATTTCTTCTTCTAAAATAAGTTTTTTAGATTTAACTAAATCAATTATGATAGATTCTAATTTTTTATATAAAGATATGTTCATTGTTTTATAACCTAAACAACTTAATATTAATTGAATCAATATGGATTCCTCTAATGATCCTTTATACTGAAGAATTCTTGTAATACCATCTATTAACTCTTCATTTGATATAGAATCAAGTTTTCTAATAGAGCCTTCTCTATATTGATACGATCTAAAGTTAATAAGGGCATTATTAAGATAAATAAAACCATCTTTTAATGTGATTTTATTATCTCTTAACAAAATTGATATATATAATTCTCCATCATTAGGGAAAATTGATAATATTTCACTTTTTAATATAGGTGAACAATTTTCAACAACTTTAACAAATAATTCTTTCCTAGAATATGAATTTTTATTATTTATTGAAATATAGTATTCCCTAGGAGTTATGTATTTTTCAAAGAGAATATCACTTATATTTTTCTTAACAATCTTTGTTTTCTTTTCTCTTGTTTTAGAGGCATTGTTTAATATAGTTTCTTTTAATGATAACAATTCTTCTTTTTCGTTTTTAAAGAATATGAAAGGAAAAATATTTATTGAATAATAATTGAAAGTATTTAAATATTCTTCATTCTTTTTTATTGATTCAATCGCGCTTTCAATTGAATAATAAGGTAATCTATTAATAATTAATGCTGTACATTCTTTTTTTGTTGGTACACGTACTATAAAGTCTACAGATTTATCTTTTAGTACCACGTCTTTTGCAACTTCAAAACCTTCATTAATAAGATAATCATATATGTAGTTTTTAATGTATATATTTTTTTTATTTATCATTAATGGAATATCTGAATATGTTTTTGCAATATAATTTACATTTGTAAAAGCATTTTTTGCAGCTGATATAAATAATTCACTCTCATATGTATCTATATAATCATCATTATAATCTTTTGAAATTAATTGATTATCAAAAACTATGATTTGATCTCCACGATAAATGGAAGACAAAGTTTCTTTTGTTAATGTATTTCTATTTGATAAGATAACAACTGCATCAAAATGATATTGCTCACTATTTAATAATAAAGATACATCTTTCATTGGTACAAGAATTAGAGGAATCTTATTAAATATGGTTTCATGAGCTAAACTGGTTATTCTACTTAAAGGAATAAAACTTGAATTGTTTTTTTCTTCATCAAGATATGCTTTTTCATATCTTTTAATAGCAACATTCTTCTTTTTTAAACTATCATAATAATTATTTTGAATAATAGAATTAAATAATTTTATTCTATTTTCATTTAAATCATTATAATTATTAATTTTTTCAAAAATCATTTTATCGGTAATATCTTTACTTAGATTAATATTAGTTAAATATAAAGTATAGTCATAGTAAAAACGTTTACAAAACATTCTTTCATATAAAGTATAATCTTTTTCTTTTAGCAATGAATTACCTAAACCTTTTATTGCTTTATTTGTTTTCCATAGAGATAATAAGAAATCTAAATAATCATTAATTGAAATAAAATCGACATTAATTTTATTTGCTTTATCTATGTATTCTTCAAAACTTAAAGTTGAAAAATCAAATAATGTTTCATCAAAATATTCTTGAATTAGTAAAGTGTTATTTAATACTTTATTAAAAATTATTTGTAAGTCTTTTTTTAATAAAAGTATTTCATCACCATAATTTTTATTTTTAATATTTACTAACGTATTGAAATCAAAAGGAATCTTATTTTGATTAAAGTAATTAAGTGTAACTCTAATATTATGAGTCGCGGTTTCTAAACTATCTATATTATCAATTATTAATTCATCATTAATGATATGTTTTTTAAAACAATCAGGTATTTCATTATAAATATTATTCTTTTCTAATATGATATTATTAAACTCATTTAAATCTAAATAATAATTTCTTAAAGTATCAATTGAAATTGATATACTATAGTTGAAGTATGGTCTTAATTCTTTTATTTCTTTTTTTGATAATTTCTTTTCAAGTTTTGATCTTTGTAAATAATCATCTTTAATTTCAAATACATTTTCACCATATTTATCAATAATTAGTGATCTAAAAGTATTTATTTTTTTATTTTTTGCCATTATTAAACTTAATTTGTCATGAACATCGTTCCATATTTCTTTTACAAAAAAATCAGTATCGTATTGTAAAAATAATTCAAGTTCGTTAAGAATATTTAATAATCCTTTTGTTAACTTTAAATTATTTATATAAGGCAAATTAAATCTCTCTGATAACATGCAAAGTTTACCTTGCAGTACATTAAGATCAGTATATAAATCAATAAATGCTTTTTTTAGTGGTGCATATTCTTCTTGCATCATCGACGATTTATTAAAGCCATAGAATGGATGATCTTTATAAAAACAGCCTAGTTTTTTTGTTGCATTTGAAAAAGAACGAACATCATAAAGATAATTATCTAATGTTTCTTTAGTTATTTCGTTAATAAATGGTATTTCTACATCAATCATATCATTTTTTAAACTATAATATTTTTCTATTAAGTCATTAATTGATAAAGAAAATTTCTCATCTTTTTTTCTTAAAGAGTTAATTATTCTTTTGAAACCATTTTTTGTATCATAATAATTATTTAATATATTTTGAGATGTTAAAGAATCTAATGTTTCTTTAGGTATATAATCTATATCGTAATCATTTAATCTATCTATTAATATTTGTTTATTTAATGATTCTTTGTTTAAATCTAAAAAATATGGTTTTATAGAATCGTCAAAATTATTAATAAATAAATTCTTTTCATCTATATCGTTATAAGTTATTAATACTTTTTTATTATTAAGCAAAAATGCGGACAAAGTAGCATTTAATAAATGATATTTATTCTTTAAAGTATCGGTTCTTATTAATAATGATTCCCTATTACATACTTTTTGAAGTATTGATGTTTCATCATTATCAATTGGTAAAAGTGTTAATAAACGCTTATTTAATGGTAAATATTCTAAATTTAGAAAATAGTAGAATTCTGAATTAAATGTAGTTATTGATTTAATTAATGGAGTAGATGCAATTCTTTCTTGATTTGTAATTAAATCATCTAGTGATTTATTTTTTGATAAGTCGAAGGTAGATATAAAAATACCATTATTAACAGACCATCTTAATAAATGGACTTGACTTGCGACGTATGATAAATATTCACTGATAGAGAATCTAGCATTTATTGGATAAGCAATATTAATTTTCTTGTTTCTTCTTAGCAAACGAATAAGAGTAGTATTTAGATATAATTCTTTATTAATTTGTTTAATATAAAATTGCTCTTTATTTTCATCATAAATAATTTTAATTGGCATAAAAACAAGGGGAGCAGATTTGACTTCTTTTCTATTTTGGGAATCATAATAATCTAAAATACCAAAAGTAATAAATAAGTTATTTGTCGAATATTTCTTATAATAGCTATTAGTTTCATTCATTAAAGATATAAGTATTTCTTTTTGTTCATCTTTATTACTTGAAGAAAAGAGTAAAGAATTTTTTTCTTCGCTAGTTGAATACAGATATTCACCAATCGCTTTATTTATTGTTTTATTATCTAGATTTAAGTTAACAATTTTTGCAGGATGATTCTTTGATAAAAAAGAGAAAATATCTTCCATTTGATTAGATATAATCCTTAAGGAATTCTCATTAGATGTATTAAAATTAATTTCTTTGCTAGATAATACATCATTTTCAGCTTCTTTAATCCAAAGCTCGACTTTGTATCTATTTTCCATCTTGAATGTCTCCTAATAATAATATTCTATCAAAAATGAAAAATATAAGGAAGAAATATAAAAATCTTTATTAATAAAAAATGATATTGTTATTTGGAAAGTAAATGCGACAATAATTAAAAATAATTGATTATTAAATATTCCAAACATAAAAAAAGCGGACACAAAGTCCGCTTCTAAAGAATGTTTTATAATGGTGCTGCTTCGTTAGGATTAATAACGATAGAGTATAAATAAATTTGTGAAGTTGCTTCTAATGTCACTTCTGTATCTTCTGCATAATATTGAGAGAAACTATCAGAATCTGCTTCGACACCATTTAATGTATATGAATGATAGCTAGGATAAGTATTAATTGTAACGATTGTACCTGCTTTTACATTAAATATAATCTTTGATCCTGAGTTAATTTGTGTATCTGTACCTCTAGCTGCTACTTTTCCATTTGTTGCATCGATAGTTAAACCTTCAAATGTACCTGTATTTCCTTCATATTTATCAGAGAAAAGATATGAAGTTCCAGTTGGAGTTGATTTTCCATCAAAATGATAATATATTGAATCATCAACGACTACTTCTAGTGAAGTAGGATCCCATGAATCAGAGTATTTAACATTGCCATTTGTTGCTGCAAATATTACTTCAAAGTTATTATAATTAGATGCTTCATCATCTGTTAAGATTCTACATCCATCAACAGCTTCTGCGATTGCTCCGTCACCTGTATTATTATATTCTACAAACTTAACAGTGGCATCTGTTGGTTTTCCATTCATTGCAATGTATCTAGTATTTTTATTACTTGAAGATGTATATCCATCTTTTGAAATATGTTTCTCTAAATTTGAATTAATAACTGCGACTGCAGCATATGCTCCCCATGTACGACCAATCGCGGTTTTACCTGTTTCAATTTCATCATCCGCGGTGAAATTACATCCATCAAATATTGCACCATAAAGAACGCTGTCAGATTCCCCTTTGTTACATCCTTTAAATGCAGTAATATAACCCGCTGTTCCAGAAGAGTTTTTATTTGTGTTTATTGTATGTATCTCACAATTAGTGAAATATGTTGTATTATTTGTACCAAAAATAAAATCTGTATATCCAGAAATGTATGTATTTTCAAAATATTGACGACCTGTAAACAATTCTAATGTATCTTGAATACCTAGTAATCTAGAATTTTTCATTATGAATTGATCTGATTGAACAAGTAAAGCAAGAGCTCTTTCGATATCACGATTTCTTTCATTAAGTCTTTCTTGAGAATTATAGTAATTTGAGATTGTAATATTATTTATTGTACAACGATATGCTTGTTCTCTAACAGCAACAGTAGAGGTAGAATCAGTTACATGAACAAAACCACTTCCATCTTCTACACCATATATTGAATCCCATTCGATAATAGTATTTTCTGCACTTTCGCCTTCTATTGTTAAGAAAGGAATTTCGATTTCTAATTTTTCATTATATGTTCCATTTGCAATGTACATTAATTTCTTATCGCTAGAAGAGATTTCACTACTATTATTTAAATAGTCAATAGCTTGTTGCACTGTTGTAAAACAGTTATATCCATTGCTAATTGCACCGATTGGGCCGGTATAATTTTGATCTACTTTAACTTGATAAGTGTCTGTTTCTAGATTCTTACTTGGTGCAGTATCTACAACATATACGTAAAATTCTTTAGTTAAAGTTTTATTATTAGTTGTAAATGATACAGTAATAGTTTTTTCACCTGCAACAGTTGAATCGAATCCTGTGATTGTTACATTATCTGTAATAAAGAAAGATTTATTAGTTGAATTTGCTTTAACTGTTAATCCTTTTTTATCAAATTCTTCACCGAGTCTATATACTTCTCTTGTTGAGTGATTATAATATACACCATTTCCGGCAGAATTATTTGATACTTTTTCTATTGAATCAAATGATAAAGATAATGAGTTAATTTCATGTACTGTAACAGTATAATTAATTGACTCGTAATTTTTATATTTTACTTTAATTTCATAATCTCCAGGTTTAGTTTTATCAAATGAACTAGAATCAATAGTAACATCGCTAGAATTAATATCTAATGAATCTGTTCTACCATTTCCAAATACTTTATTTAATAATAATGAAGAACAATCGAATTCTTCGCCTTCGATGTAATCTGTTTTACCTTTTGAAACTATTTCAAAACCGGTTTCATCTGCTTTTTCAACAGAACAAGATAAGTGTAAGTAATATATATCGATTGTGCCGCTAACTCTTTTGATTGTATAAATACCTTCAGTAACATCGCATTCTAATTCGACAACAGGACTAGAAGCATTTGTTCCTTCGAATTCTAATGTGTTATCGCCTTTAGGACCAGAAATAGTTACTTTTTGAGTTGTTGCACCACTTGAACCATTTTGTATATGGAATTTAAGTTTTCCTTCACCAGGTGAATTAACAATAATTGAAGATGAACTATCTAATTTTACAGATTTTGTGTAAGTAATTGAACCAAATGATTTTGTTCTATCTCTAATTGTTGTTCCAGCAGGAATGGTAAACCTGTTAACGATTGTATCGGTGTCTTTGACACCACTTTCTAAATCGGAAATGTTAAGTTCATAATTAACGGTTTCATAATTTGATTTATCATCGCTTGATGATTCAGAA
>CAYVZF010000042.1:0-3708 GCA_964456095.1 uncultured Erysipelotrichaceae bacterium | reverse complement strand
CTTGATGATTCAGAAGCGCTTGATTCAACTGAGACTATATCACTATTCATAGATGAATCATTAGTACTTTCTGAATTTGTACTACCACCATTATTACAAGCAACTATAGAGCTAAGTAATAACATAGTAGCTAATACTTTAAGTTTTGATTTCATATTTATTCTCTTCTCCTTATATACAAATATTACATTTTTTTTTAAAATAATACAATATAGGATAACATAATAAAATATTAAAAATATAAACTATTGATGAATTTTATTGCTTCTATATTTCCTTTTTTTGAATTTTTAAAAACTGCAACATTTTTTAAAATATTAATACATTCTAGACCAATCTCACTTTTTATAATAGAGTCAATGTTATTCTTATCTATGGTTTTATGTTTTTTTATAATACGGTTAATAAAACTACGATGAATTAATAATTCGTTTGGTAAAATTCCGTTTTTATTTAATATATATTCTTTTAATAATAAACACTCTTGCTTTAAACGTGATGGTAATATAAAATAACCCATTAATTCAAAAAGCCCTATTCCTTCTTTTTTAATATTATGATGATTAATATGAGAATGAAAGATTCCATATGGATGTGTTTTTGATACGCTGTTATTTCTTAAAAAAATGTAACCAACATATTTGTTTTTTATTTTTTTAATAACAGGTGTTATTGAGTTGTGTCTTACTTTTTCTTCATTGTTATAAATATTAATTGATTTATTCGAATAGATATCCCATTTTAATTTAATTTTGTCTAATGTATTAATAAAATCATTTCTATCATTAGAAGTAACTTTAATACAAGAGCAAAACCAATTTAAATATTCAATTTTACATTTATTAAGTTTTATACTATAAATTGAGTTTGTAAACATTATTGGAAAATCATATAGACCGCATTGATAATGTAAATGATTTAGTATTGAACCACCTACAAGAGAAATATCACTATTTGAGCCAATAAAGTAGTCTTTAAAAGTATCAATAAAGGTGACAAAATTTAAAAATGTGTTTCTATTAATACACATTGGAGTATGATTGCTTTTTACTAAAATAAAGTGATGGTTAAAATAATAATATGGTGAAAACTGAATAAAAAAAGCATTCTTATTTAGTTTTATAGGAACTACTCTTAAATTTGTTTTATTAATACTATTGCTAAAATATCCTATATTTTCTTTACATATGTTACATTTAGGATATTTATTAGTTTTTTTGACACATATATTATTATTTTGTTCTGGTCGTGTAATATTAATTACAATATCTAAATACTTATTTGAATAGTTATATCTCCATTTTTTATTACTATTTTTTATATAATTATTTTTAATATGAAGATTGTATAAATAGTTAATTGCTTTTTTAGGTGATAATTTTAGATTTTCTTTAAAAGAATATTCAACTTCTTTATTTGATGGTAATAAGTAACTAATTATTTTTGCTACTAAATCATCATTATTTAAATATTTTGACAATTCATCAATAAGTATTTTAGGACTATTTAATGTTTTAATAAATCTTTTATCTATGCTTTCATTTTTATAGTCTTTAATATTTAAAAGAGTAAATAATGTGTTTTTTAAATATATGAGATCGTATTCATCTCTTTTAAAATGTACTTTAGAATAATAAATTAATTGTAATATAATTTGTTTAATTTCCATACGTCTCCTAATAAGCAATAAATCAAAAATAACCTATATAATAATGTATGAAATATATTTGTATTCATATCGTAAAATATTTAAATATAATGAATAATAAAAAAACAACTTTAAAAAAATATAAAGTTGCTTTGTTATAATATAACCAAATTTAAGCCAGTATTATTTTGTCCATTTGATTGGACTGATTGAATTATCTACTAAAAATTTATTTGTTTTAGAAAAAGGCTTTGATCCAAAAAAACCTCTAGAACATGATAATGGAGATGGATGTGCAGATGTAATTATTAAATGTTTGTTATTATTTAAATATTTTGTTTTTTTAATCGCGTTATTTCCCCATAAAATAAAAACAATTGGTCTATCCTGCTTGTTTAACAATTTAATACAATTATCAGTGAATATTTCCCAACCTTTATTTGAATGGGAATTAGGCATGTGCTCTCTTACTGTTAATGATGTATTTAAAAGAAGTACTCCTTGTTTTGCAAGGTAATCTAAATTTCCATCTTGATTTATATTAACATTTAAATCGTGTGACATTTCTTTATATATATTTTTTAATGAAGGAGGTAATTTTTTACATAAAACACTAAATGCAAGACCATGAGCTTGATTTTCTTCGTGATATGGGTCCTGACCTAAAATAACTACTTTGATGTCTTCTAATTTTGTACAATTAAAAGCATAAAATATATTGTTGTATTTAGGATAACATGTGTAATTATCATATTCATTCCTTATAAAATCCATTAATTTTTTATAATATTCTTTTTCTGATTCGCTCTTTATAAATTCTTCAAATGTTTTTATCATAAATACCTTTACAAAATACCATTAGATTTTTATCTAATTTTAATAAAGAATATGAAAAAGTATTGCTTTTGTCAACAATCAATATGATGGTTGATTATTTTATTGATTTGATTAGCCACTTTAAATCTATAAAATATCAATTCAAGCTTTTAGTTAATTTATTTTTTAGGCGATTCGTTTTAAAGCATCATCGATTGCTTTAATTATTGTGTAAGATTGGTTATATTAAGTATCTAATATAAAATGTATTATATATAAGGTTAATTTCAAAATATTTCACTCTATTTAAAAATAAAAAAAGCAGATACATTTAATCTACTTTTATCATATTTTATAAATCTATAACTAAAGATAAATTGCCATCAACAAATTCAAAACTAGCATATTCATCAACTGTATTTATTGGTGGAACAGGTGGTAATCGAAACCACGTCCAAACTAAACCACATATAACCTTCTACATGTTTATCTAGTTAAATTATTTAATAACCATGAATTGGTAACTAGCAACCATCATAATTACGAGATTGTATGATTTTCGTTCTATTTTTACAATCATTATATAGACTTAACCTACTAAGATTTTACCCCAATTATCAAGTCAGTAGATAAACTTAAGTTGAGGGATCACTTTCTTTCTATAAGAAATTAAGCAGCGTATGCAAATGATCTGTTTGAATTAAAATTGTTATTTATTTTTGTTTGGTTATATGGTAACCACTCCACATGCTTATTATACTCAGTCATAGCCTGTCGAAACCTTTACTGCCCCAAATGAAGTATAATGTGATTTGTAATCACGAAATTATTATACTATATTTATTTTACTTTTCAATAATGATTTTATTCATATTTTTATACTTTTTCGTACATTTTTATACTTTTTGAATAAAAGATAATAAGAAATACATACTATTTATGAAGAAAAAATCTTCAAGAAAGGAAATTTTGATGCGAAAAAGTAATAACAAAGTTACATGTAGACCGTGTAAAGAAGAGAACAATTGGGAGATTGAAACACCATCAGGAAAAGTTCTGAGTAAACATTATTCAACAAAAAGTGAATGTGTAAAGGCTGCAAAACAATATGCTCAAGAATACGGATATGAACTTATTGTTGAAGAAAAAAATCAAAATAATAAATAAAACATAATAATTATATTATTGTGAAAATGACTGTTGACGATTAAATATGTTTGGTCTTTAACAGTCTTTTATTTTTT
>CAYVZF010000041.1:8914-12879 GCA_964456095.1 uncultured Erysipelotrichaceae bacterium | reverse complement strand
AAAAAGAAAAAATCTACTTCAAACTATATAATATCCACTAAAAAAGGAAATATAGTACAAAATAGATCTTATCAAAAAACATTTAAATGTATTTTAAATAAATGCAATATAGAATATAAAAGTTTTCATTCATTACGACATACATTTGCAACTAGAGCGCTAGAACAAGGAATGGATGTAAAAACATTATCAGAAATACTAGGACATAAAGATTCAACTATAACATTAAATAGATACTCCCATTCACTATTAGAGCATAAGCATGAATCAATGAATAAAATAGGAAAACTATTAGAATTATCAAATTATTAATATTCAACAATAGATTTCACTTTAGATTCAAAATCACCTCTAGGCAACATAATAATATTACCACATCCTAAACACTTAATTTTAATATCCGCGCCTAAACGAATTACTTGAAATTTTTTATTTCTATTTGAACATGGGTGAGGTTTTTTCATTTCAACAATCGTATCTAATTTATAATCATCTTTATTAATCATTATTATTCTCCATATAACATTTTAAGACATGTTCCATTAACAATGCTGATGTAATAGGACCAATACCACCAGGAACTTTAGAAATCATTTTAACCTTATTAGATGGTTTTACATCTCCATATATACCATCATCTTCATAATGTATGCCACAGTCAACAACCACACAATTTTCATTCATTTCTGAAGAATCAAGAAGATGTTTTCTTCCAACCGCTGCAACAACAATATCAGAACTAGCATATTCTTTTTCAAAATTTTTAGATTTCGAATGTGCAACTGTCACAGTTGCATTCTTTTTCAAAAGAAGCATTGCAACAGACTTACCAACAGATAAAGATCTTCCAACAACTAAAACTTTTTTACCAACAAGATCGATATTATAATAATCAAGCATTTTAATAACAGCTTCTGCAGTCGCTGGCACTAAAAACGGATCATCCATAAACATTTTACCTAATGAATAAGGATTAATCGCATCAACATCTTTTTTATAATTAACATAAGATAATATTTTTTTCTCATCTGCTCCTTTAAATAAAGGTCTAGTAATTAATAAAGCATCAATACTTGAATCATCATTGAGCTTATTAATTAATTCAATATATGCTTCTTCTGATGGTTTAGTTTCAAAAACAACAACTTCAATACCAAATTCATTAGCTAGTTTTTCTTGTGATTTTACATAATAATATGAAGATCTATCTTCACTATTTAATATAATCGCATATTTAGGTTTTCTTTTAAGATTAGCAATTTGTTTTTTTACTTTTTCTTTTATTTCATCAGCAATAACTTTACCTAATAAATACTCCATTACATATCCTCCATCTTAACTGCAGCAGGGATTTTAGGAAGACCAGGCATAGTTAATATAGAGCCTAAATAACATACAACAAAATTTGCTCCACTTGATAAAGAAACATCTTTAACATTTATTTTAAAATTTCTTGGAGTATTTAATAACTTATCATCATCTGAAAAAGAAGCAGGAGTTTTAGCAATACAAATATAAGCATTTTTAAAACCGTTTTCTTCATATTCTTTTAATTTAGCTTCCGCTAAAGAAGAATAATTAACATCATCTGCTCTATATATTTCTTTAGCAATAATTTCAATTTTATTTTTCAATGAATCATTTCTATCATATATAGAGGAGTATTTACTAGAATTATTATCCAATTCTTCTTTAACAATTCTAGCTAAATCAGTTGAGCCTTCTCCACCTTTTAAATATCCATCACAGAAAGAAATCTTATAACCATTTTCTTTACCCCAATTCATGATATATTCAATTTCAGATTCTTTATCATCTTTAAAATGATTAAATGCGATAACAGGAGTTAATCCATATTTCTTCATATTCTCTAAATGTTGTTTTAAATTATTTATACCAATTTTTAAAGCATCAACATTTTCCTTATCAAGAGAAGAAAAATCAACTCCACCATGAAGTTTAAGCGCTTTAACTGTCGCAACCATAACGACTAAATCAGGCTTTAAATTACCAACATCGCATAAAATATCTAAGAATTTCTCCGCTCCTAAATCAGAGCCAAAGCCAGCTTCTGTTATAACAATATCAGATAATTTTAATCCTAATCTTAACGCGATTAAAGAATTACAACCATGAGCAATATTAGCAAAAGGACCACCATGAATCAAAGCAGGATTATTTTCACCTGTTTGTACTAAATTAGGTTTTAAAGCTTCTTTCATTAATTTCATAACAGCTTTAGAAATATGTAAATCATCAACAGTAATACGATTACCATCAACATCATAAGCTACAGTAATATTTTTAAGTCTAGCTATGAAATCATCTTCATCTTTAGCCAAGCACATAATAGCCATCAATTCAGAAGCAACAGTAATTACAAAACCACCATTTCTTTCATAACCATTTTTTTCACCTATACCAAGTCTAATTTCTCTTAAAGTTCTTTCATTCATATCAAGTGCACGTTTCCAAACAATTCTATCAGGATCAATTCTTAAAGAATTACCTTGATATAACTCATTATCTAAAACTGCCGCGATTAAGTTAATAGAGCTAGTTAAAGCATGCATGTCACCAGTAAAATGTAAATTAATATCTTCACTAGGTTCAACAGTTACTTTTCCTCCACCTGTTGCTCCTCCTTTTAAGCCAAAAACAGGACCTAAAGAAGGTTCTCTTAAACAAATAATAGAATTCTCACCATTTCTTCTTAATCCTTCATTTAAAGCAATAGACATTGTAGTTTTACCTTCACCTGTTTTTGTTGGTGTTATTGCAGTTACTAAAACTAACTTACCATCTTTTTTATCTTTTAATTCATCTAAAATACTTAAATCGATTTTAGCTTTATATTTACCATAAGGTTCAATATATTTTTCATCAATATTAACTTTACGTGCAATATCATAAATAGATTTTAACTCCATATAACTATTCTCCTTTAATTAAACTAATCGCTTCATCTTCATTATTAACCCAATTAACATCAAGTTGATGATTAAAGAATGTCAATTGTCTTTTAGCATAATGCCTTGTTGATTTTTTTATATCCTCAATTATTTCATCTCTTGATTTATTATTATGAATTCCATTAATAATCTCTTTATATCCAATAGCTTGAAAAGCTTTTAAATCATGTGGATATTTTTCCATCAAATCATTAACTTCATCAAAAAGTCCAAGACTAATCATTTGATTAACTCTAGCATTAATCTTATCATATAGAATATTTCTAGGAGTATTAATTCCAATAAATATAACATCATATATTGGTTTATGCATTTGTTCTTTTTCTATATCAGACTTCTTTTTACCAGTAGATAAATAAATTTCAATTGCTCTTAATACTCTTTTTCTATTATTCTTATGAATCTTTTCAGCAGTTTCACTATCTATACTAAACAAATAATCGTATAATTCATCATCAGATTTTGAATTAAATTCATCCATATTAGAAGAAGAATTCTCTAATAAATTATAATCGTAAAATGCCGATTTTAAATATAATCCAGAACCACCTACAACAAAAATATTATTATCTTTATATTTTTCAAGAGTCTCTCTTAATAACTTTTGATATTCAAATATAGAAAACTCATGAGTAGGTTTAAATATATCAAATAAATGATGAGGTATTTCACTTAATTCTTCTCTTGTCGGTTTAGCGGTACCAATATCCATACCTTCATATACTTGAAATGCATCACCATTTACCACTATTCCGTTAAATTTTTTTGCAAGATTAATCGCAAGAGTCGATTTACCACTTGCGGTAGGTCCAACAATCACATAAATCATATTCCAGTCCTCTTAAACATTTTCTCAACATCATATTTACTAAAATGAATTACTGTAGGTCTACCATGTGGACAACAAGTAGGATTATCACATTCAAATAGACGCTTATACAAACTTTCCATTTCAATTAAAGATAATTCATCATTAGCTTTAAGTGAAGCTTT
>CAYVZF010000041.1:0-8814 GCA_964456095.1 uncultured Erysipelotrichaceae bacterium | reverse complement strand
TTTTGTACTTTAGGTAAATATACATTCCTATGATTTAAAATAGTAATCATAAAATATCTAGTAGCTCTTGTTAATTCAGGTTTACCAATATATCCTGTAACTTTATATTCTAATGTTTCTAAATCGATTTTAATCATTTTTTTCGCTATATCTAGACCATATAAGCGAGATATTACTTCTAATAAATCATTTCTTCCTGTTGTAGAAAAAGATAACTTATCATCGATATAAAAATCAAATGCAACACTAGGATAAGATAATGCAAGTCTTTGCATTACTTCTAAGCATGAAGCGATTTCTGTCGTATCTGATTTTAAATACTTTAATCTTACAGGAGTATTATAGAATAATTCTTTAACTTCAAAAACAGTACCTTTAACGCATCTATAATCACTTCTAACAATATTATCACATGATGCTTCAACAAAACTTCCTACACCATCGCCTGTTGAAGTATACATATTTACTTTTGCAATAGATATAATAGATGGTAAAGCTTCACCTCTAAATCCTAAAGTCTTAATTCTAAATAATTGATATTCATCAAGAATCTTACTAGAAGCATGTCTTTTAAAACATAATGTAGCATCATCTTTATCCATACCTACGCCATTATCTTTAACAATAATAGCTTCTCTTCCGGCTTTTTTTATAGATACTTCAATATGTGTAGCTTTAGCATCTATAGAATTTTCTACTAGTTCTTTAATAACAGAAGATGGTCTTTCTATTACTTCTCCTGCCGCGATCATATTAGCAAGATGCGGACTCATTACTTGAATTTTACCCATTTTTATTTATCCTCCTTTTGAATTTTTCCTTTTAATTCATAAAGAAAGTTTAATGCCTCTAATGGGGACAAAGATAAAGGATCTATGTTTTTTACCTCTTTTACCCAATTAGGTTCAATATATTTATTCTTTTCAATAACCGCTCCACGAGTAATATCAACTTTATTTTCTTCTAATTCTTCTAAAATAGTTTTAGCTCTATCTAATAATACTTTAGGAAGACCCGCGAGAGAAGCAACATTAACACCATATGATTTATTCATCGCGCCATCATTAACTCTATATAAGAATGTTACTTCACCATCATTTTCAGATACACCAACATGAACATTTTTCAAGCCAGATATTTTTTCTTCTATTTTTGTTATTTCATGATAATGTGTTGAAAACATCGTTTTAGCACCTATTTTTGAAGAAATATATTCAAGTATTGCTTCCGCTAGAGCCATACCATCATATGTCGCAGTTCCACGACCGATTTCATCAAAAATTAGTAGTGAATTTTGATCAGCATGTCTTAAGGCAAAATTAGTTTCTGTCATTTCTACCATAAAAGTTGATTGTCCTGATACTAAATCATCTGAAGCTCCAATTCTAGTAAATATTGAATTAAATAACATCAAGTTACAATAAGAGCAAGGAACAAAGCATCCCATTTGAGCAAGAATAACAATTAATGCGAAAGTACGCATATATGTAGATTTACCACCCATATTAGGGCCAGTAATAATCATGATATCAGTATTTTTATCCATATAGATATCATTAGGAACATATTTACCTTTACCAATAACTTTTTCAATAACAGGATGTCTTGCATCTTTAATATCAACTATTCTATCATCATTAAAAATCGGCTTTACAAAATGTTCATTTAAAGAAACTTCACTAAATGAAACAAGACAATCTATATACGATATAAATGAAGCAAAATCTTGAATAGAGGCTGTATATTCAACTACTTTTTTTCTTAAAGCTAAAAACAATTCATATTCTAAAGCACATCTTCTTTCTTCAGCATTTAAAATTTTTGCTTCTTGTTCTTTTAATTCTTTAGAAATAAATCTTTCTGAATTAATCGTAGTTTGCTTTCTTTCATATCCCCATTCTGGAGGAATAGAACCGACTGCACCTTTTGAAATCTCAATATAATATCCAAATACTCTATTATATCCAACTCTTAATGTTTTAATACCAGTTCTTTCTTTTTCTAAAGCCTCGATTGAAGCAACATAATTTTTACCATCACTTGAAATATATAGTAATTCATCAAGCGCTTCATTATATCCTTTTTTAAATATTCCACCCTCTTTAATAGTAAGTGGTGCATCTTCATCAATAGCAATATCAATTAAAGATACTAAATCATCAAATGAAGCATTAATTCCATCCATTTCATTAATTTCAGGACAATTTAATGATTTCAAATGCATTAATAAAGATGGAACGACCATTAATGATTTTTTTAATTGCAATAAATCTCTTCCACTTGCATTACCAAAATTAATTTTAGCGATTAATCTTTCCAAATCATAAATATTTTTTAAATCAGAGATTATATCTCCTCTTAATAAAAAATTATCCATAAAAGATGTAACAATATTTTGTCTTCTAATAATTTCTTTTAAATTACAAATCGGTTTAACAATCCATTGTTTTAAAAGTCTTGAACCCATATTAGTTTGAGTTTTATCAAGGAACCAAAATAATGTACCATAACTTTCATCACTTCTAATAGTTCTTATTAATTCAAGATTTATTCTTGAAAATGCATCAATAGATAAGTTTTCTTTATTTATTATCACTTTTGCTTTTTTTAAATAATCTAAGTCTCTTTTTTGAGTTTGATGTAAATAATTTAATAATCTTACTATTGTTTTTTGTTGATCCAAACTTTTAACTTCACTTAATAAATACTCATGTTCAATAGTTATATTTGAATCATTTTCATAAGAAATTAAAATATTCTTTCTTTTTTTTATTTCTTCAATATCTCTCGAACTAAAAGTCGTTGAAACAACTAATTCTTTAATTGATAAATTTTCTAATTCATTAATAACAGAAGAAATATCTCTTTCAAGATTTTCAACAAATAAAATACCAGTTGAAATATCGCAATATGCAAAAGTATAATAATTTTCAACTTTATCTACGCATGCAATATAGTTATTATCTTTTTCTTTAATATCTATATTACAGCCAGGAGTAATTATTCTAACAACATCTCTTTCAACAATACCTTTTTTTAAAGAAGCATCCTCTAGTTGTTCAACAATACCAACTTTATATCCCTTATTAATAAGTTTATCAATATATGAACCTATCGCATGATAAGGAACACCACACATCGGAACACGTTCTTCTACACCCGCGCTTTTACCAGTTAATGCAAGTTGTAATTCTCTTGAAGCTATTTTTGCATCGTCAAAGAATAATTCATAAAAGTCACCAAGCCTAAATAGAATTAATGTATCCTGATATTTTTCCTTAATTTTTAAATATTGTCTCATCATTGGAGTATACTTCTTTTCCATAGTCAATTAATTCTCCTTAAGAAATATTTTAACACGAAAAAGACAAATATTTAAATAACTAAAAATACTTTAGAAATATTTATTTCTAAAACACAGAAAAGAAATAATATTAAACAAAAAAATATGATTATTTATCCTTTTTTTGTGATAAATAATTTGGATTAACATTCATTAAAATCTCTTCATCAACGCTTAAATCATCGCTCTTTTTATCACTACACATAACATAAATTATTGCTTCTTGAAATGCATCAATAAAAAATTCTCCTTCAATTTTTATTTTTATACAATCATCTTCTAATTCCATACCAAGACATGTTGGATATTTAGAAATAAATACTTTCAAATACATATCATCATTTAATGTTTCATAATCTCTATATGACATAGGGATTATTTCATCAAAAGATACTCTTTCTTCGTAAACAGATGATTTTTGATCGTTATTTATCGCATACCATAATTGAATAGAATAAGAGCCTTTTAAATGAACTTCCTTATTATTTACATATGTGTCATGTTTTAAATCAATAATCCAACAACCAAGAAGTTTAGAAACATTCTCATCTAAAATAATATTTTTTTCATACAAATATGATAATTTACCTTTTGCAGTTAATGTTTTCGCGGCGATTTCTCTATACATATAAGTCCCCTTATATAATATATGAAACTAAATTTATTTATTTCATTTTTTTTGCCAAAAAAAACGAAAAGCAAGTGCTAATCGTTTTTTATTTTTAAATTAATTTCTATTTCTTTTAAGAGGTGTCTTATTTCTTCTTCATATACATTATAATTAATAATATACGGATGATTTTCATACTTTTCCTTCAATTTTTCAAAAACAATCTTATTATCTTGATATGAGGGAGTATTAATAGAAAGCGCTAAAACCTTTTGTGATTCTTTTAATTCATTTTTTAATCTTATAAAATCATTATCGGTTTTCATCATTTTTTTTAATGAAATATAATTTTTTACAACTGGCAAATTTTTAAATTCAGATAAAAAATTATCAATTGCATTTTTTATTTCATCATTCATTTACTAATTCTCCAATTAAAGAATATGTATGAGACTCTAATATTCTAACAGGAACAATTTTACCAATTAATGATTCATCTCCAGTAAAATGAACTAATTTATTATGTTCTGTATATCCTGATAATTTATTTTTATCTTTTTTAGAAGAACCATCAACTAATACTAATTCAACTTTATTAAGATATTCATTAGATTTTTCTTCTATCATTTTTTCAAGCAACGCTTTTAATCTATCAAATCTTTCGTGTTTTTCTTCATCAGAAACTTTATCTAACATTTTTGCCGCGGGTGTTCCAATTCTAGGAGAATAAATAAATGTGAATGCTGAATCATATTTACAATGAGAAACAACATCTAATGTATCTAAAAAGTCTTCTTCTGTTTCATTTGGAAACCCAACTATTATATCAGTTGAAAGAGCGACACCAGGAATTATTTCCTTTAACTTATCTACTAATTCGATATAAGATTTTTTAGTATATCTTCTACCCATTTTCCTTAAAATGGTATCACTACCAGATTGTAAAGGTAAATGAATAAACGGCATAATATTTTTATGTTTTGCCATTACTTTAAACATTTCCTCTGAAAAATCCCATGGATGTGATGTAGTAAATCTTACTCTTGGTATACCAATACGAGCTACATCATCAAGTAATGTCGCAAATGATTCATTATTATCTAAATCTTTTCCATATGCATTAACATTTTGTCCTAATAGAGTAACTTCTTGATATCCTAATTCTTTTAATTCTATTACTTCTTTTAAGATATCTTCTTTTAATCTACTTCTTTGTTTTCCTCTAGTATATGGAACTATACAATAAGTACAAAACTTATCACAACCATACATAATATTAACAAAAGCTTTATAATTATCTTCTCTAACAACAGGAAGGTTTTCTATTATTTCACCTTCTTTAGAAAAAATTTCAATAACTCTTTGTTTATTAAATATTACTTCATCTAAAAGCATTGGAAGTCTATCTATATTATGTGTTCCAAATAATAAATCAGTTTGTTTATATTTTTTTCTAACAATATCAACAATATGAGGTTCTTGAATCATGCATCCACATAATCCTATAACAGCATGTGGATTAATAGTTTTAAGTTTTTTTAACGATCCGACTTCACCAAAAACTTTATCTTCCGCATTTTCTCTAACAGCACATGTATTTAATATAACAATATCACTTAAAAATGGATCATCACATTTTTCAAAACCAATAGTTTCTAAAATGCCTGCAATATTAGACGAATCAACAACATTTGCTTGACAGCCATAAGTACGTATAAAATACTTTTTGTTATTTGCAAAAAGTCTTAATCTATCAGGTATAATTAGATTCTCACGAATTATTTCAATTGGATTTCTTGTTCTTTTCTTTGCTTCATCTAAAGATGGCATACTATGTATCTTTTCTTTCATCTTTGAACCTCACATTTTTTCTTTCTTTTATTTCTTTTCTATTCTTAATCTTACCGCGGTCTTTTCTTTTCCTTCAATTTCTATTTCTTTAAATGATGGAAGTACAACTAAATCTATTCCACTTGGAACTAAATATCCTCTTGCAATAGCGATAGCTTTAATTGCTTGATTTAAAGATCCTGCACCAACTGTATCAACATCTAAAAAATCTTGATTTCTAATAATGCTACTAATAGCACCCGCGACTGAAGTTGGTGAAGACGATGATGCTACTTTCATTTGTTCTATCATAACTATTTCCTCCTTCTACATAATATGAAGAGGTTAGTTATTTATATTCTACAAACTTATTGTTTTTTTAATAGGTGTAATTTTAATTACTTTATTGGTTTTATCATCGATTGATAATATAACCGCTGAAAATTCAACTTTATTATCGACTAAAACTTCAAATGTTGATGGATACCCAGTCCATGTTCTTTTAATAACACCTTCTTTTTCACAGCCTAAAATACCATTAACTGGTCCACACATCCCAACATCAGATATATAAGCAGTTCCATTGTCTAGTATTCTTGCATCATTTGTTTGAATATGTGTATGTGTTCCAAGTACTGCAGTAACTTTACCATCAAAAGCCCATGCTAAAGCTAATTTTTCACCGTTTGCTTCTGCATGAAAATCAATAATATGGATATCAGATTGTTCTTCATTTTCAATAATATTTTTAACACAATCAAAAGGATTATCAACATTCATTCCTACATATACTCTTCCAAGCATATTAGTAACTCTTATTTTTTTATTATTAATAACAAAAATATTGCTACCTTTACCAGGAAAAATATTATGAAGATTATATGGTCTAATTACTTCTTCATAATCATCAATAAATGAAAATATATCTTTTTTTGCAAAAGCATGATTGCCAAGAGTAATAACATCAACACCTGCTTCAAGTAATTCAATCATATGTTCCTTACTTAAACCTTTACCATGTGTAACATTCTCTCCATTTGCTATGACAAAATCAATAAAATTATCTTCTATAAAATCAGGTAAAAAAGATAAAATACAATCTCTTCCTGATTTACCAACAATATCACCAATGAATAATATTTCCATCTTTTAGCTCCTTATATAGCAAAATAGGCCAAAAGGCCTATTTTATTTATTTTGCAACTTCTGTAGCGCGTACTTCTCTTACAACAGATACTTTAATTTGACCCGGATAAGTCATTTCATTTTCAATCTTATCTTTAATTTCTCTTGCAAGTGCATATGCTTTTAAATCATCGATTTTTTCAGGAACAACCATAATTCTTACTTCTCTTCCTGATTGCATTGCAAATGCAGAAGATACACCATCATAAGATTTACAAATTGTTTCTAATTGTTCAATACGTTTAATATAGTTTTCTAGTGTTTCATTTCTAGCACCAGGCCTTGCAGCAGATAATGTATCCGCGGCTTGTACTAAATATGAATAAATGAATTTTGCTTCACTATCGCCATGATGTGATTCAATCGCATCTATTACTATATCAGGTTCACCATACTTTTTAGCAAGTCTAGCACCAATTTCAACGTGACTTCCATCTAATTCAAAGTCAGCAGCTTTACCGATGTCGTGTAATAAACCTGCACGTTTAGCAAGATTTTGATCAAGTCCTAATTCTGCCGCCATTATTCCACATAAATAAGCAACTTGCATAGAATGATCTAATGCATTTTGTGTATATGATGTACGATATTTCAATCTTCCAACATAATCTAATAAGTCTTTATTAATTCTAGGAAGTCCTAATTTAAATGCACAGTTAATACCAGCTTCATGAATTGATTTATAGACATCTTGTTTAGCTTTATCCGCTAATTCCTCGATACGGCCAGGTTGAATTCTACCATCTTTAATCAAATATTCAAGAGCTAGTCTAGCTGTTTCTCTTCTAATAGGATCAAAACATGAAACAGTTATTACTTCTGGTGTATCATCAATTAAAATATCAACACCTAATAATTGTTCAAGAGTACGAATATTTCTTCCCTCTCTACCAATAATTCTTCCTTTCATTTCATCATTTGGAAGTGCTACAACAGAAACTGTTCTTTCCGTAGTAACTTCTTGTGAATATTTCGACATAGATAAAGCTAATATTTCTTTTGATTTTTCTTCTGCGATTTCACGAGCTTCTTCTTCTTTTGTTTTTTGATATAATGCTATTTCTTGTGACATTTGTGATTCAACACGACTAAATATTTGTTCACGAGCCTCAAGAGATGTTAAAGAAGCAACTCTTTCTAATTCTTTTTCAATAGAAGCAAATTTTTCTTCAGCTTCTTGAAGTTTAACTTCTGCGTTATGTTCTTTATCTGTTGCGGATTGTAATTTTCTATCAATCTCTTCAATCTTAGAATTCATATTCTCTTCTTTTTGTTTTAAATGAGATTCTTTTTCTAAAACCGCAACATCTCTTTTATCGATTGAATTCTCTTTTTGTAGCAATCTAGATTCCATAGATGAAAGTTCATCTCTTTTTTTAGAAAATTCTTTTTCTGCCTCTTGTTTTAATTCATAAACAACATTTTTTGCTTCAACACTTGCATTTTTCAATTTTTCTTCAGCGGCATCTTTTATAACTGCAGCTTTTTCTTCTGCAAGAGTGATAATTTCTTTTGATTTTTCTTCAGCTTCTTTAATCATTTGATTAGATGATTCTTTATCGTTTTTACTTTTAATAAACGATCTAATAAAGAATGCGCCGACAGCACAACCTATTCCGACAAATAAGCCTAATAATAAACCTAATATAAAATACATTTTACCCCTTCTTTCTAGTCCATAAAAAAATAAGCAAAATAAACTTGTGACCAACAAGCTTATTATTTTTAATTTATAAATATATATATTTTGGTTGCTTAAAAGCAAAAAAACTATACGATTTATTTGCTAACTTTCGTTAACAAAATAATTATAGCATTAAACCATTGACTAATTAAAGACTAAAAA
>CAYVZF010000040.1:0-13094 GCA_964456095.1 uncultured Erysipelotrichaceae bacterium | reverse complement strand
CCAACAAAAGATAAGGATGAAGCATCTCTACAAACACCATAATTTTCCATTTTACTTTCTGTATTAATATTATTATGAGTAAAATTAACATCAATAATCTTATTACTTTTTTGTTTAGATAAGGCAGATAATTTAAAAGAACCCTTTGCATTATTTTCATTTAAATAACATTGAATTTTAAAATTAGAGGAATTGTTTGAAAAATCAGCACATACAGCATCCCAAATAGCATTTTCGGACAAATTTAATTTTCTTAATGAATTGTTACCGCTATTCAAAATCAATAAATTGTGTCTTAAAATTGAACCGTTTTTTAGACAATATTCAACATTTCCTTTTGAAGCATCTTTTTCTAATAAAAGCACTTCACATCCTTCATCAATAATAATTTTTACTTTATTTAAATTATCAAAACTATCAACAAATAAAATATCTTTAAAACTTTTTTTTATTGTAAAAATATTTGTATTATTTAATAACTCTTTTTCAATTCCATCTATCTCATCAGCTAAAAGATTAATCATTTTTATTATCCTTTCTTGCCGCATCATTAACCGCGCATGTTCCAATTGAGATAGTGTTCATTTGTGCATCTTCTTTCTTAATAGAAATTCCTAATTCATATTGTATCCATTCATAACCTTCACTATCAATTCTACTAATTAATTCTGGCCCACCATCAACTGCAATTTTACCATTAATCATTACTACTGCACGAGTTGGATTAATTAAACTATATAAACGAGCATAATGTGATACAACTAAAAAAGAAGTGTCTTCGTTTTGTGATTCACAAATTGCCTTAGAAACTGTTACAAGTGCGTCAACATCAAGTCCCGAATCTATTTCATCAAGCATTGCTAATTTTGGTTTTAATAAAAGCATTTGAAGTATCTCATTACGCTTTTTTTCACCACCTGAAAATCCTTCATTTAAATATCTTTGAGCCATATCCATTGAAATGTTCATCTTTTTTGATGCATTTTCTAATTCTTTATAAAATTCAAATAGTTTAATCGGTTTTTCTCTATGAGCATTAATTGCGCTTTTTAAAAAATCAGCATTAACAACTCCTGGAACCTCACTAGGATATTGCATTGCTAAAAAAACGCCTGCTTTAGATCTTTTATCTACCGATAATTCTAATAAATTTTGTCCATCAAGTAATATTTCACCTTCTGTTACTTTATATTTTGGATTACCCATTATAACCGCGAGTAAAGTCGATTTACCATGTCCATTTGGTCCTAAAAGGGCAAGTGTTTCTCCTTTGTTAACTTTTAAGTTAACACCTTTTAAAATTTCTTTTTCTTCTACAACTACATGTAAATTTCTAATTTCTAAAGTTTCCATTCTTAATACCTCAAGCGTTATTATTCTACAACAAAGAAAAAGTAAGTACAATTTTAATGATAATTTTTTTGTTTGTTGTGAAATATTTATGAAACAAAAAGAGCAAAGATGTCTTTGCCCTCCGAAACTTTATTTAGCAGCCACAGCCTGTAAACCATCCGCCGCAACCAACGATAACAAGTAAAATAAATAAGACTAGAATAATAGCAAATGTACTATTTGTATTCATCAAAAGCACCTCCTCTTAGTAACATTGGCAATAACAACCAACGATAGCAATTAAGATAAACAAAATGAGTATATATGTAAAAAAGTTATTTCCACCAACATTGTTTTGGCAGCAATTTCCAGTCATAGGATTCATAGTTTAACCTCCTTTGTTTTCACGTTATACTATGTTATTTTTTTATTTTTGCAACTTTTTTTATTTTTTATCTATTGAAATTATTATTTTTTTTGTTAGTTTCCTTCGCGTATACGCAAGCGCGCGTGCTATATTTTGTAAAAATATAGTTATTTGATAAAGAATTTACTTGAATTGTAAATCACGTTAATGTAAAATTAACTTGCTATGTTTTATAGAGGAGGAAATTATATGAAAAAACGTATTATTGCTCTTTCTGTAGTTAGTTTACTTGGCTTAATGGGAATGTCAGGTTGTAATGAAGTTACAAACTACGTAGTCGACGGAAAAGATGTTATTGTAACAATCGGTTCTGGCGACAATCGTGAAAATTATACTGCAGATGAGCTATTCGGCGATTATCTAAACACTTCATCTGGTGCTTCTGCAGCATTCAGCGCTGTATATGATGTACTTGTTGGAAGAGCGGTTGAGGATACACAAGAAATCACCAACTATGTCGATGGTAAAATCACTGATTTACAAGAACAAGCAGAATCAAATGCAAAATCAAATAACACAAATTATAAAGAAGAATTATCAACTCTTTTAGAAAACGAAAATGTTGATGATTTAAGTGAATATGGTGAAAAAGTAAAATTATCTTACAAAAAAGAAGTTTTTGAAGAAGAATATTATGAAAGTCAATTATATGATGGAACAGAATATAATGAAAAATCATTACATGCTGAGTTTATCGAAAACGATAATCCATATCATGTTCGTCATATTTTAGTAAAAGTAAGTGCTTCTGGTAATAGTTTTTTCCCAACATCAGAAACAATTACATCTTCAGAAGCTAAAAACTTAGGTAACGTAATTAAAAACTTAGCAAGTGATTCTATGACATTTGGTAACGTTGCTGAAATTTATTCAGAAGATAGTTCTGCTTCAAATTATGGTTCTTTAAATAAATTAATGGGCAGAAAAACATCATATGTTAATGAATTCAAATTTGCAGTATTCGGATATGATGCATATGTAAATAATTATGTAACAAAAGGTTCTGAAAGTTTAGGAATTCCTGAAAAAATCGATGATACTTCAACAAAAGATACATATGAAGATGCTATTAGATTTATCCCATATTCAATATCAAATGATTTATTAAATTACGCTGAAACTACAAAAGATAAAAATGGTGAAAATTATAAAGATGGTAAAGAACAATTCTATCCAAGAAATGTTATTTTCAATGAATTTTTCTCAAATCATGGATTATCATTTATAGAATTTGAAGATAGCGAAATATATAATGCAGAATCAAATCCTAATGGTATCAAGCACTTTACTACAGTTACGGTTAAAGGTACTGAACATAAAGTATTATCTGATGAAAACAATAGACCTATCTTAGTTACAAGAGCAGGTACTGGTTCTTCTGACAGCGGTTATCAAGGAATTCACTTCATATTAATTGAAAATTCACCTTTAGTTAATGAATCAAAAGTTAATGAAGCAGGATATAAATATAGTTTAGAAGAAGAAATTAAATATTATTCAGTTAATGTTCCTAAAACTGATGATGATGTTAAAGATGATAAACGTTATGTAACATTTATTAATACTGATAAACATAATTATTCTGATCGTGCAAAAGAAATCGAATCAGCAGTTAAATCTTATGATTCAAATTCTCAATTCAGCCTTTATGATTATGTTATAGAAGAATTAAATAAAAAAGGTGTTGATTTTACAATCGATGAAAGAATTAAAGATAGTATTAACACATATAAGACATATAAAATTGCAAATACAAAAAATTCAGAAACAGAAACTTATAAAGAATCATGGGAAACTTATATCAATCTTTTAAAAACTCAAAAAGAATTTGATAGTTATAAGATTGATTACAATGATATTAAAAATGTATTCGGAATTAAATAAGGAGGTAATGTAAAATGAAGAAAAAGAATATTTTAATTAGTATTTTAGCTTGTACATCACTCCTTGTTGCATGTGGTGAAGTTGAAGCAAAGCCAAATTATGTAGATGATAAATTAGTATCATTTACTGGTAGTGAAGAAGTATATAAAAATGATTTTACTGGTTTATATGATTCGCTAATAAATGCAGGTACAGCAAATTCAACTATTGTTGATGAATTATCATTAAAAGTTGCAAAGAAAGAAATTGGTGTATTCCAAAAAGAAAAAGGTGATAATTCAAATTTAAAAACAATCGATGAAGTTGGATTCTTACCAAAAGGTGATAATACTACTGCAGAAGAAAGATTCGAAAAATTAATCGATGATTATATGGTTGATAAAGTATTAGGTGGCCAATATTCAGAAGATTATTTATTCCAAGAAGAAAATCTTGCGAAAGAATTAAGAGAAGCATTATATGACATCAAAGATAATGACGGACATGGAAGTGCAGTCGAAAACAACAATAACAACTTTAATAAAGATGTTGAATTAGTTAAAAATGTTACATTCGATGATATCTTTAGTGTAAAAAATCCAGATGGTTCTATCAAACTTAGTGGTAGAGAAAAATATGATGACTATCGCGAAAAGGCAGTTAAACCAATTATTTATGAAAGATTATTAACTGCTAAATATTTATACAATAAAAAGTATAAAACAATCGGTAGATCTGCAGCTAGATATGTTCGTACAATTGAAATTGATAACTCATCAACAGAAGATAAAGGTTCTGCATTACGTACATTAAAGAATTATATTGGTGGATTCTTATATGCATCTGCTAATGGAGAAAATGCTAGTAATTATTATCCAGAAGAAAAAAATAGTAATGGAAATTATGACTTCAACGTTGAAAGACTTGCTAATATTTGGAAAGGAACTGTTGAAGATGATTCTAAAGCTAAAAATTTCATCGAAAAAGGTAATTTAAGTAATGAAAAATTATATAACTTATATGATGAAATTGAAGATGATTTAAATAAAATTGCTACAAAAAACGGTGAAACATATTCAATTAGATCAAAGTTAGATTATGAAGATTCAACAATCACTAATTTAGTTTCTGAATATACTGGTAGTTATTCATATTCATTAGATTGGGGTAGAACATTAAAAACTCGTGAATTAAATGCAAAAGATATTACAGAAGATGATTTCTTTGTTGAAAAAACTGGTTTAACAAGTCTTCCATCAAGTATCCGTTCTAACTTATTCTCTATGACAATATCAAGAAAAGTTGCAACAATTGGCGGAACAACATTCTTATTACCAGAAGAACAAGAAAACACAAATTACACATTTAACATTGGTGATAATGATATTACAAATTTAAGTGACAAATCTGCCGCATTAGAAGCTGCTAGAAACTTAATCCATTATGATTCAAGTTCGTCAACATATTATGTTATTATCGTTGATGACTATAGTTATTCAACAAGCGATTTAGCTGATGGTGAAGCAACAGCGGAAAATATTAATGCTGAAAAAAGAGAAAAAGCAATTAATACCGCTATATTATTAGGAGAAAATTCTTCATATCAAGAATCTTCATTATTATACTATTTTGAAGAATATGGATTAACATATCACGATCAAGACTTCTATGATTATATTACTTCAACATATGAAGAATTGTTCGAAGATTAATAAGAATTAAAAATTATAAAGATAGGCTAATAACCTATCTTTTTTTATAATTAAAATTTTTGAAAATATATATTAAAATCGATAATTTGTGCTATTATTTATTTAGAAAGAAGGGATAAAATGAAAACTGTAGATAATTGCTTATTTTGTAAGATATTAAGAGGAGAGATACCATGTTCTAAAGTATATGAAGATGAAGATGTTTTGGCATTTTTAGATATATCACAAACAACAATTGGACATACACTTGTTATTCCTAAAGAACATTATGATAATTTCTTATACGTTCCAAAAGATCTATTAGGAAAAACTTTTGCAGTTGCTCAAAAAATATCTCAAGCATTAGTTTCTGGTCTTGGTGCTAAAGGTGTAAACATTCTTGTTAATACAAATAAAATTGCAGGACAAACTATTATGCATTTCCATATTCATGTAATTCCACGTTACTCAGTTGATGATAATGTTAAATTAGAATTTACTCCAAAAGCAATAGAAAAAATAAATCTACCAGATATTGCTAGAAACATTAAAGAAGAATTATAAAAAAAAGAATGACTTTCAAAATATTGAGTCATTCTTTTTTTTATTATTTTTTACAAATATTATCTTTTAAAAGTTTTTTCAGGACCATAATATGCATCAATCAAGATTTGTTTCATATCTTCAACTACCGCAAGTCTTGGGTTAGCAGGAGAACATTGGTCTTCAAATGCTAAGTAAGCGATTTTTTCAACATTATCCATATATTCTTTTTCATCGATTCCTTGAGCTTTAAATGACATTTGTTCACCACAGTCAATAGCAAGTTCAGTAACAGCATTAGCAAGTGATTCAACTGCTTCTTCAGGAGTAGATGCTTTTAATCCTAAATAACGTGCGATATCTTGATATTTAACATCTGCTTTATAGTAATTATATTTTGGCCATACACCAGGTTTTGTTGGTTTAGTACCATTATATCTAATTACATGTGGTAATAATATTGCATTTGCTCTACCATGAGGTACATGGAATTCTCCACCAATTTTATGAGCCATTGAGTGAGTTATACCTAAGAAAGAGTTAGCAAAAGCCATACCTGCAATACAAGATGCATTATGCATTTTTTCTCTTGCTTCTGGGTCATTTTTACCATTATTACAAGATCTTCTTAAGTTTTCAAATACTAACTTAATAGCTTGTAAACATAAACCATCAGTAAAATCATTAGCAAGTGTTGATACATATGCTTCAATCGCGTGAGTTAATACATCAAGTCCAGTATCTGCAGTAATACTTCTTGGAAGTGAATCTGTAAATATAGGATCAATAATTGCAATTGTTGGAGTCAAAGAGTAATCGGTTAAAGGATACTTTTTATGTTCTTTTTTATCAGTAATAACTGCAAATGGAGTAACTTCACTACCAGTACCTGATGTTGTAGGAATACAAATTAATTTAGATTTTTTACCTAATTCTGGATAACGGAATGCTCTTTTTCTAATATCCATGAATTTTTGTTTTAAATCATCGAAATTAACATCTGGATTTTCATAGAATAACCACATACCTTTCGCGGCATCCATTGAACTACCGCCACCAAGAGCAATAATTGTATCAGGATTAAATGATTTCATTAATTCATAACCAGCTTTAACTGTTTCAACAGATGGATCTGGTTCAACATCACAGAATAATTGAACAGAAACTTTATTTCTTCTTAAATTTAATTGATCAGTAATTTTTTGAACAAATCCTAAATCAACCATTGAACGATCGGTTACAATAAATACTCTTTCCATTTCACGTATTTGTCTTAAATACTCTATTGAATTTCTTTCAAAGTAAATCTTTGAAGGAACTTTAAACCATTGCATATTATTCTTCCTCTTTCCTATACGTTTAATATTTAATAAATTAATCGCGCTGACATTATCTGATGTTGAGTTATGTCCATAACTACCACATCCTAATGTTAATGAAGGTAAGAATGAATTATAAACATTACCTATTCCACCAAATGTAGAAGGAGAATTCCATATAATACGGATTGCTTCAACTTTATCGCCGAATACTTTAACTAATTCACTATCTTTAGTATGAATCGCAGCACTATGACCTAATCCATTAAAGTGAACCATTTCACATGCTTTTTTAATTCCTTCATCACTATCTTTAACTTTAAAGAAAGCTAAAACTGGTGATAGTTTTTCTCTTGATAATGGTTCATTTGGACCTACTTCTTTACAAGTTGCCGCTAAAATGACAGTTCTTGAAGGAACTTCAATTCCAGCAAGAGAAGCAATAGAAACAGCACTTTGTCCAACTATAGAAGGATTTAATTTTGCATTATTTACATCTTTTGAATATGCTTCAACACCAAATAGTAATCTTTCTAATTTCTTTTTCTCTTCATCATTTACAAAATATACACCATAACTTTCAAATTCTTTTATAGCTTCTTTATAAATATCTTTATCAATAATAACAGCTTGTTCAGAAGCACAAATCATACCATTATCAAATCCTTTAGATAATACGATATCATTAACAGCTTGTTTAATATCACAAGATTTTTCCATATAAGCTGGAACATTACCTGCGCCAACACCTAATGCTGGTTTACCACAAGAATATGCTGCTTTAACCATAGCATTTCCGCCTGTTGCTAATATTGTTGCTACTCCATCATGATGCATAAGTTCTGTTGTTGCATCCATTGAAGGATGTTCAATCCATTGAATACAATTTTTAGGAGCTCCCGCTTTTATCGCAGCTTCATAAACAATTTTTGCGGCAGATACAGAACATTTTTGTGCATTAGGATGGAATGCAAAAATAATTGGATTTCTTGTTTTTAATGAAATAAGAGATTTAAATATAGTTGTTGAAGTTGGATTAGTTACTGGAGTAATACCTGCAACAACACCAACAGGCTCTGCGATTTCAGTAATACCTGAAATAGGATCTTCTGAAATAATACCAACTGTTTTAAGATGTCTCATATTATTAACAACATATTCACAAGCAAATAAATTTTTTGTTGCTTTATCTTCAAATACACCTTTTTTTGTTTCTTCGATTGCTTCACGAGCTAAATCACCATGTTTATCAAGTGCAGCTACAGAAACCTTTGCTACAATATAATCAATTTGTTCTTGATTAAATCCTTGAAATTCTTTTAATGCAACTAAAGCCTTTTCTACTAAAGAATTAACTTCTTCTTTTGCACTAATTATTTTTTCTTCCATAATAATTCTCCTTTCAAAAACCTCAAATAAAGTTTTTATTAGTGGAATAAAATATCTTTACCAAAATAAATTTATTATAAATAATAAGTAAAGTCAATATATGTAAAATATGAAAGCGTTTACTAATTTAATACTAATCATATTTTATATAAATTTATTATTTATGTTTATAAAAAGCCCTATTATCTAAGCCCATTACTCTAGATGAAAATTCACCAACTTTCACTCCGTCTAAAGCTTTATTAATCATAATCATTTTAGCATCTATATCATCAACTGCATGTAATACAAACGCTTCTTTTGTAAGAGGTGGTACAGGAGAACCAAACTCTGGTACACCATGATGAGATAAAATCATATGTTCTAATAATAAAGGAATTTCCGAATGAATATTATGAATTTCCGCAACTAATCTTATTTCAGAAACCATAATAGATATATGTCCTATTAGCTTTCCTTCAAGTGTATACTTAGTAGCAACAGGACCTGATAGTTCTAAAGTTTTACCAATGTCATGCAAAATAACCCCCGATAAAAGTAAATCTCTATCAATATCTCTATAAATATTTTGAATTGCAGAAGCCAAATCAAGCATAGAACAAGTATGATATAATAATCCAGAAGAAAATTCATGATGATTTCTAACTGCAGCAGGATATGAAATAAATGAATCATAATGCCTATCAAGTATATATTTAATTATTTTTTTACAATCCTCATTTTGAATAGAATAAAGATATCTATTAAATTTTTTTAACAACTCTTCTTGAGGAATAGGTGATTCAATACTAAATCTTGTATAATCAATATCCTTTTGATCGCATGGTTCTACTGATAATACTCTAATTTGAAATGAATTAGTCGCATTATATTTATATACATCCCCTACTACATGTATGACCTTACCTATAACACAAATATCATAATCACTTTCAACACAAGCCCATTTTTTTGCTTCAATTGAACCAGTTTTATCTTGTAAAGTAATTGATAAATATGGTGCTGAGGAATTCTTACTATTTGTTACACCACGTGTAACATTAATAACTAATAAATCTCCTTCAAAACGCATTCCATCTTGCAATTCATTAATAAACATTTCCATCCACTTACTCCTTCATCACTTTTTTTATTAAATCATACTTAAATCCTTTAGACATAAGTTTGTTAAATATTACATCTTTTTGATAACTTTTATTTTCATATGATATTATCAACTTTTTTATCTTTTCTTCTTCATCTTCATCACAATTTATTAAATTTGAACAAATAATTGCAATATCATAAGTAAACCCTCTTCTTATTAATGAAGATATTATAGATTCTTTTATTTTCGCATTTGATTTATTCTTATATTTACATATTAAAGAAGGTGTTATTTTTTTTGCTTTTTCTAATTCATAATCATAATCAAACTTTAAATCATTAATCAAAGAGTCTGATATTCCTTTTTCTTTTAATAATCTAATTATTTTAAGTTTACCATCGCATTTGCTATCATGATACGATTTAAACTCTAGAACATACTTCTTATCATCAATTAATCCCAAATCTTTAATTTTAATAACAATTCTATCAATTGCTTTAATATCCGCGCCTTTAGTTTTAAGTTTATCAACTAATTCTTTCTTAGTATATGAATTCTTCAAGCAAATAGAACAAGCATAATTTAAATATTTTTTATCGCTAATTTCTATTAATAACTTATCATATTCCTTCTTTGATATACACTTATCAACGTAATAAAAATCGTTAGTATATGTATCAAAATCAAGAATTAAACTATCAAATATATCAAAACTAACAACTACGTTACTTTTGTTCTTAACAACACTAATAATTCTACCAACGTTTCCTGATGGCACGATAATACACCTCTTTCATAGAATTACTAAACTTTTCAACAGAATATTTTTTTATATTTTCATATGCATTATTAATTATTTCTTCTCTAGTTTCAGATGATAAGTGAATGACATAATTCAATTTATCAAAGCATTCATTTTCAGAATAAAAGAAGAAACCAGTTTTATTATCAATAATAACATCATTTAAATTATCATCATAATGACATATAACAGGTAATCCAGATGCTTGAGCTTCAATAAACGTCAAACCTTGTGTTTCGGAAGTAGATGCTGATATATATAAATCACACAAAGCATAATAAAATGGTGTTTCTTCATGTAAAACTTTACCAATAAATCTAATTTTACCTAACATACCAAGTTCTATTGATAATCTTTCACATTCCTCTTTTTGAGGACCATCACCTACTATTAAGAAAGCAATATTATCATCATGAGTTTCATTGACATATTTAGCAAATTGTCTAATACACATATCTAATGATTTTTCTTTTGCGATTCTTCCAACAGATAATAACAAATACTTACCTTCTAATCCATTTTCTTTTCTATATTTAATAAAATCTTCTTTATTAAATTGAGATTTATCAAATTGTTTTAAATTAATTCCATTAGGAATTACATTAATATATTGACTTATTTGATATGATCTTAAAGCATTTTTTGTTTTAATTGATGTAGTAACAAATTCTGTAGATAAAGACGCTAACCATTTAGACCCTTTTTTTACAATTCCTTTTACTACGGGATCAAAGACTCCATGTGAGAAATAGTATGTGTAGTCATAATACATAGTATGGTATGTATAAACTAGAGGTATATCATATTTTTTTGCAAACAATCTACCAAAGATACCAATAGATAATTCAGTTTGAACATGTATAACTTGTAAATTAAGACTTTTAACAATTTTTTCTGCTTTTTTAGAATAAGGATTCGCAACTCTATAACCATAAAGTTTTTTTAATTCAATACCTGGTATTCTTACAACATTATTTTCAACAATAATATCATCACTAAAAGGATTTGTAGTTATAACAAAGACTTCCTCTCCTTGTGCAATTAAAGCATCTGATAATGTTTTTGTTGCAGTGACTACTCCATTAATTTCTGGAATATACGCATCTACAAATAAACCAATTCGCATTAATTATTCCCTCTTTCAACATCAATAGATTCTTCATAATCTTTTTCATTTTCATGTAAATGATTTTGTAATTCACTTTTTAAATTATCTATTCTAACTTCAACATTTAATTTGACATCATTTTTATCTGTTGTATTTTTATTTGTAACATTTTTATCTTTTTTTAAAAATTTAATTTTTTTACTAAAATTCTTTCTTTTAATCGCATCATTTTCATATATAGTATTCAAGTCAATTTCTTCAGTTAATGAATGAATTTCAACATTCATATCCTTAATATTTTCCATATTATTTTCTACAACTTCTGTTTTTGGCGATCCGCGATAGAAAATGAAAACAAAGAATCCAATTATTAAATTTAAATAGAATGTGAAAAATCTCCATAATAAATTTATTGATTGCAATTCATTATTACTTACATCACCAATAAAGCCATTGAACATAACTTGGAAAACAAGTTCTGCCCCACCAGCTGCACCTGGAATTGGAATCATTGTTGTAATTAATGAAACAAAATTTGCCATACATATTCCATCTATAATTGTTTTACCTTCTAAATTAACACCTACAGCTTGAGCCATAACATATGGATATGAATTTGATACTATTACATCTAAAAAAACAATTACTAAGCTAATCAATAAAGACTTCCAGTTAGTTAAAAGTCTTTTTAATTCAACTCTAAAAACTGCAAGACTATCATCAATTTTCTTTTTAGTTTTATCAGCTTTTTCTTTTTTAAAAATATGTAATTTTCTTAATAAATTAATGCCACCATGAACAACAATATAATGGATTTTTTTAGAGAAAGCTAAGAAAAATAATCCAAGTAAAACAATTGTATTAATAGTAAACCCTAAAAGTGAAATATAGATAATATTAAAATCAAAGCCAAACAAAGTTAATGTATCTGTCATCGCAGCCATTTCATTATATCTAAAACTCAAAGTCAAAATACTAAATATGATAGATATTGTTTGTCTAATAATAAATGCCATATAAAGGATTGAAGCACCATGTTCAATAGAAACGCCTTGTTTTGTAAATGTATATGCTTGAACAAATTGACCACCCGTTGATGATGGTGTAATTGCAGAGAAAAAAGTACCAATTAAATGATTAGCAACTCCTGGCATTAATTTATACTTTTTATTATAAATTCTTGTTAAAGCCATTAAAAATAAGCCATTAAGAAAATAAGAAATAAGCACAAGTGCAAAACCAACTAGTAAATATTTTTTATCTGCGCTTAAAATATTGTTAAATATTGCAATAGGATTATCTTTAAGTAATGTAAAAATTGCAATACCAGAAACAATAACAAGAAGAGCAATATATAAAATGTACTTTTTAACTTGTTTCGACATAATAATCACCGTTATCATTATAGCACTAAATAAAGAAATAAAGGAAAGAAAAAATAGTGTAAAACACTTTTTATTAATCTTTATAAGATTAATTATTCAAAATATTATTTCAAATATTTAACATTAAGAGACATAAAGCAAAAAAAAT
>CAYVZF010000039.1:0-13327 GCA_964456095.1 uncultured Erysipelotrichaceae bacterium | reverse complement strand
CTTTGACAAATTGCACTTTCTTTTTAAAAACGGATTTTACTTTGTCAATTTACGACTTTTTTTAAAAGCAAATTAATTTTTTGATTAAAAATTAATAATAAGACAAAAATATTAATAAGGAGTTAACTTTAAATGAGTAAATATCAAATAAATGAAGAATTTAAATATTATAGTAAAATTAAGCCTGTTATCTCTAAACTTGTTATTTCAACCGCGGATAAATTTTTAAAAACACCAAAATGGTTATTTAAAGATAAAGAATTAAATGTTAAAACAAAAAAAATTAAAGGATATAAAGAACAAATAGAATTAATAATAATATCAAGAAAAGATCTAAAAGATAATGCTCCATGTTTATTATATTTTCATGGAGGTGCTTTTATTATTGATGCAGCAGAGTTTCATTATAAATTAGCAAGCATTTACGCTAAAAGTGTTCCATGTAAAGTAATATTTGTTAAATATACCTTAGCAACTAAAAGTCCAATAAATATTCCAGTTGAAGACTCTTATTGTGCTTTACTTTGGGTTATAAAAAATAGCAATAAGTTAAATATTGATATAAATAAAATTGCTTTAGGTGGCGATTCAGCAGGTGGAAACATTGCAGCATCATTATCTTTTATAGTTAGAGATCGAATAAATAATTTCAAATTATGTTTTAATCTTTTAATATATCCATTTTTAGATAGAAGAATGAATTCTAAATCAAATAATAAATACATAGATACTCCAATGTGGAATAGTTCATTGACAAAAAAATTATATAAATTATATAGTTTTGAAGAAACAGATATAACTAAGATTGAATATATATCCCCGATAGAAGCTAAATCTTTTAAAAATATACCTCCAACATATATTGAAGCTGCTGAATATGATTCTTTACATGATGACTCTATTAACTATTATAATATTTTAAAAGAAAATAAAATCGACGTTTATCTAAATGATACGAAAGGAACAATGCATGCTTATGATATGTGTTTAAGTGCAACACCATCAATTTGTAATATTTTTAAAAGAATAGAATATATGAAAAAATATTTTTCTAAATAAAATTGAGTGCTTTTTATATAAGCACTCATCAGTTTTAGATCTTTATTTCATTATAAATGATAGAACTTACTTTATAACTTTCATCATTTATGATTCCTTCTACAAGAAGACTTTCTCCTTCGATATTAAATGATACTTCTTTATCAATTCCCATTAAATCCATTGATAACATTACAATGTTATATAAATCTTTATTTACTATGTTTTCCTCTACTAAAGCGGATTCTTTTACTTTAAAATCCATATTATCAGAAGCGACTTGATTAGAAGATAATTGTTTATAAAGATTAATTCTTTTTAGTTTTGAAGATGATGATGGATTTATCTTACTTCCTTCATAAAATGTTATATTATCTTTTTCATGTTCTTCAACATAAATTGATTTAGGTAAATAATATGATTTTCCATCAATTTCTTTTTCATAAAAATAAGTCATTAATTTTTTTCCTAATATATGATTAATAGAATAACTTCTATCAACATTTATACCTTTAGTTTCATCTAATTCACTTATAAATAATTCATCATCTACTAATAGTTCAACATTATCAACTTCATCAAATTGTATCATTGTATATGTTATTGAATTTAATAATTTTTCTTTTGATACTTTTTCTTCATATTCTAAAAATTCTTTAGATAAATTTAAACTTAAAGTTCCATCTTCAAGTGTAAAAGATACAAGTCTAGTTTCATTTGGAATTACACCCTTAAATGAAGATGAAGATATTTCACTATCAATTTTTAATAAATTAAATAGAGTCAATATTTCTTCATGAATCGAATTCATTTTATTTAAATTAATTGTTAAAGGAACAGTATCATTATCTTTACTTAATAAATATACTCTTCTATTTATCCCAGTTTCTGTAATTTCTATAACTTTATCTAATTCACTATCACTTGAGGACTTATTAAGTTCTTTTAATCCAATAAAAGAACCTATACCAATTAAACATATAGGTAAAATTCCAAGTAATGATATCTTAAGCCCTCTTTTTACTTTAGGGTGATTATCACCAAATGATGTAATAAAGAAAAAACGTTTTTCGTGCTTTTTAAAATACTTTTGTTTTGCTTTATTAATTTCTCTTTTCTTTTTTAATTTTTCTAAATATTTCATCATAATCATCTCTCCTACAAAATGTTATGATTTATCTTTAAAATTTATGTTAATATTTGAAAAATATTTTTTATATTTTTCTTTTTTATTAGTATAAAAATCAATTATTAATTCTTTATCAGATGGAAAAGTTGAAACAATTTCTTTTTCAAATGAATATACATTAGTTTTAGCATATCTAATAAATAATTCTTTTACTAATGGATAATGTGTGCATGTTAAAATTATAGATGATGGGAATTTAGTACTTTTAATTAGTTTAATTATTTCCTTTATTTTATTATTTTCAATCAAATATGCTAAATTATCTAACGCTAAAACATTATTAAATCCTTTACTTTTTAAATATTTTGCAGTAAATCTAGTACATACAAAATATGAATTGTTTATATTCTTTTTTATATTAAATGATAATATATCATCTATAGTATTATCATCATTTATAGATGATAATGTATTACATGCAATAAATATTTTTTTAGGATTAAACTTTTTTACTTCATTAATTACTTTTTTATAACATAAAAATAAATCTTGATAAGATTTATTTCCATATGGAAAATTTTCTTCATCAAGATATATTAAATAATGATTATTTTTATTTTGTAATAATATTTCTTTTATAAATGGAAGTACTCCCATTCCTGAATCAATTAAAACTATACTCATATTAGTTAATATGAATAATTAGTTTTAAATATACATTTATAAATATTATTCTTTATATATTAAAGTTTCTTTATGTGAAAAAGATAATTCAATATTTTTATTAGGATTTAATAATAAGTTTATAATCATTTTTTCTTTTTGATTCATAATATTATTTATCATCATTTCTCTATATGGTTTAAAAAGACATCTTTCTTGTACTTTTTTTGATTGAATGTTAGTTTCAAAGTAGCAACATATTAAAAAGTCATAATTTAATACATTAAATAAATAATTAATAATTACTTGAAGTGCTTCAAACATAATTTTATTACCCCAATAATCTTTTGAAAGAACAAATCCAAGTTCTCTTCCTTTATAATTATTAAATTCAGTTAAAGATTCCTCACGTTTATACTTTTCTATTCCTATAGAGCCTATAACTTTATTATTACTTTTTAAAACAATAGCAAATGTTTTATCTTCACTAATAAAATTATCTAATATTTGTTTAGTTTCTTCTATATTTTCATGATGTTTCCAACCCGCTTTTTCTCCAACACCATCTTTTGAAGCATATTCATAAAAATCATCTAAATCAGAATATAAAAATGGTCGTAAAATCAATCTTTCTGTTTCAAGTATTAAATTATTTATTTTAAAGTTAACATTCATTTTTAATATTCACCATATTCACATCCAACATTTTCACAAATTACTTCATCGATTAGTTTTTTCCCATGATATAGTTTAACTATTCCTTTACCATTTCCTCCATTAAATAAACGATTGTGTAATTTTTTTCCATTAGGTGCTTCATAATTTACAAATAGCATATCTTCCTTTTTACAAGTAACATCTGTTATCATTTTATTTCTTAATGTTTTTTGTTCAACATGCCATATTATTTCATCATCAGTTTCTTTACATTCAAATTTAGTTCTTGTAAATGTCCAAAATTTTGAGAAGTTAAATTCATAACACTTGCCTTCATAATAAAAAGCAGATAATAGCTTTCTTTTTAACGCAACAGGACCGATTTTAGGACATCCTCCTCCAATATCAAAAACACTATTAGTTAATTTTTTATTAGTTAATTTACTAGTTAAATTATTTGATGATAGCCATACCCAAGGTGAAGTAAAATCTTTTCCCCAGTTTTTATCTGCATAACCATAACAGTTTTCAGGTGATACGATATACTTTTCACCATTATATATAATTTCACCCTCATAAAATGTTTTCATTCCTTCTACATGCCAAAACATTTCAAATAATTGAGCTTTTCTAAATAATCTTCCTGCACCATAACCAACATTAAATGCAATATTTTTATTTATTTTAAGATTCCATGACATTTCACCATTATCACACATCCATTCCGGATGATCATTAGCATGTTCTACTTTAATACATCCATACATTTCTTTTTCACTACAATAGCAATTATCAGTTTTAATAGAAAAAGGTACTTTATATGAAACATCTATTTCATTCCATCCAAAAAATTTATGTAATTGTTTAGCGCCCTTCCCCCATGTACCTGCTTTTATCATTAAATAAGATGGAACTATATTATTTTTCTTATTTTCCTCTAATTGTCCTAAAATAGGTAGATCTCCACCTTTTTTAGGATTGCATAAAAAGTATTCAATAAAGAATGCTTTTTCTTCACCTGTTTTTTTATTTCTAGCTGTTAAAGAATGCCACCACCAATCATATCCTTTTTGTGCTTGTTTTCCGTATAATTGACATGCATTTCTTTCTATTTCGTGTTTATTAAACATTATTTTATTCTCCTAAAAAGCAAATGCTAATGTTATAGTATACGCTAAATACATAACATATAAAATAATCATTACTAATCCTTGAATTTTATTAATTCTTAATTTTTTAAATGAGAATATAAAGATTAATAATGCAGCGATAAACATAACAATAACATCAATAAATGTATTATTTGCAATTTGCATCTCTACTATTGTTGCAGCAGTTCCTAGAATTAATAATACATTGAAAATACATGATCCAACTGCATTACCTATTGCAATATCATTTTCACCTTTTTTAGCGGCAACAATACTTGTAACAAGTTCTGGAAGACTTGTTCCAACTGAAACAACTGTTAAACCGATTAATAAATCAATTTTACTTTGATCAGTTATACCGATCAAATTACAAATTTCTTTTGCAATATCTGAAGCACCATTTACAACAAGTTCTCCACCAGAAACAATTAAAATAAAGCCTAAAATAATATATCCAATATTTAAATACATCGGTTTAGTTTCTTTTTTTGTTTCACTTTCTATTATTTCATTATCATTTTGATTTTTGTTTTCTTTTATACTTCTTAATATTAAAAAGACTAAATATAACACAAATAAAACTAAAATTATAATTGCTTCCAACGTATTTATAATTAATGGAGTTGTTACAAAACAAAACAAAGCTAATACAAGATAAATCAATAAAAGTATGGGTAAATCATATTTCTTCATACTTTTTGATATTGTTAATGGAACAAATAAACTAGATGCACCAACAACAATTAAAATATTAAATATATTAGACCCAATAACATTCCCAAAACTAATCTCATTACTACCATTTAATGAAGCTGTAATTGATACGCTTAATTCCGGAAGACTTGTTCCAATTGAAACAAGTGTTAATCCAATTATCAAACTAGGAATCTTAAAAAAACGAGCAATATTTGATGAACCATCAACAAATAAATCAGCACCTTTAATTAACAAATAAATTCCTGCGATTAAAAATAAAATACTATATATATCCATAAATCCACCATTACTAAATAAGTACTATTTTTTTAATATTAATTCACTTAAAAAAAGCTTATAACCAATCAATATATAACAAAATATAACAAATATTTAGTCCTAATTGATAATATCATGAACTCTCTATTCTTTAAAGTTTTTATTAATTATTACTAATTTTTAAATAAATAAAGTTCAGTAATTGCAAATTTTGAATATAAAATTAATTTAAAATATTTATATTAAAGAATTCTATAACTGTGAATAAATAGTTTTTATTATTTAATTCTAGATTGAATTATTTTACTTAATTTCATATTTTGTTTTTAATTCATTGAACTTATTAAATTGAATATAATTTTCTTTTTGAAGTCTTCCAACAACAATACCTTCATCAATATCAACAGAATCTGCAAATTCTTTAATTGATTCTTTTGTTATCATATGTTTAGCAAAAAAATCATAAAATTTTTCTTTAGGAATTAAAGTATCTCTTGCAAATTTATCAGCTGCTAATTCATCTTCCTCTGTTATTCTATTAGTTTTATCAATATGTCCTAATAGAATATGAGCTATTTCATGAAAAAAACTGAACCAAAACTTATCAGCATCTTTTCCTCGAACTGTTAATCCAATTACAATTTTATTCTTATCATAAAATGTTGCTCCATGTAGAAATGATCCTCCAATATGGGGTAAAAAAATTAACACTATTCCACAATTAGCTAATAATTCAACTAATTCAGTACAAAATACGCTAGGATCTAATCTTGTCATTGAACGAATTTTTGAAATATTATTTACAAGTAATTCTAAATTAATTTTTAATGTATTAAAATTTCTAGCTTCTAATTTTGCTTTTTGAGCCCATGCAAGTAAAGCATAATCAGCTTTTTCAGATTTTGATTGTCTACGACATACAATTGAAGATATTATATTATCATTAAGTAATCCAAGATTTATAACTTCAAAATATTTTCTTAAATTAAAAACTCGTTCTTCTTCGCTTTTTGCTTCTTGTATCCATCCATTTTTTACCATTTCATTATATGGTATTTTTCTTACAATTTTTTTATCTTCACCCATTTCATTTTCTGCCTTAACTTTTAATAATTTTTCTCGATAAATCCATTCTAAATTGTTCCAAAAACTTGCTGATATACCTAAAACATATTCTAATCTAATTGCAACATCAGTAGTTAAATGAACTTGTCCTTTTAATAATTTACAAATATGTTTTTCAGACATTCCCATCCTATGAGCAAATTCTTTTTGATTAATATTTCTTTCATGAAGTTGCTCTTTTATGGTTTCTCCTGGTGGTATTGCAATAAATGTTTTACTCTTATTCATAATAACTCCTCCTGACATAACAAACTACTAATGATAATCCACAATTTCAATAATATTTACAACACGTATTTCGTTTTCAATCTTTTCAAATAGCAAACGATATGGATGTATCAAATCAACAGCATATTGATTTTTACGATTTTGATGCAGCATATGGCAACGACCGATTCTATATTTAATCATCATCTCTACAGAATCTGCAGCTTTAATTTCATCAATTCTTTGATGTATTTTTTCAGCCATTTTTTGTCCATATTTATGTTCTGCTATAAAGGCATTTTCACATATTTTCTTAATGCTTTTATTCTTATATTCAATTTCCAAAAAATCACCTCGCTAAAAAAATTAACCTCAAAGGTTAATTATACTATAATAAAAACTAATATCATTGTAAATATTTAATTTAAATTATTTAATTTTTAACAAAGAAAAATAGCCCTTAACTTAATAAAGGCTATAAAGAAAGTTCATTCATTCTAATTAATTCTATTACAGCTTGTGCCCTACCACGAACACCAAGTTTTTGCATAACATTAGAAATATGATTTCTAACAGTTTTTTCAGATATAAATAACTTTGAAGCAATTTCTTTTGTTGTTAAATTTTGTATTAGAAGGTTAAATACTTCCTTTTCTCTTTTAGTTAATATATAAGGCATATCTTTCCCTCAATATAATTTATGAATATTAATAATATTTGCTACTTATTAATCTTATTTAATATATTTATAGCAACTTTTTCAGGTACTATTGTTATTAATTCTTCTTTTGTGGCATTTTTTAATTCATTTAAAGATGGATATGTTTTTAATAACAATTCTTTTCTTTTTATTCCAATTCCTTCTATATCATCAAAGAAACTCGATTTTATTTTTTTCGATCTTTTATTTCTATGAAAAGTTATAGCAAATCTATGTACTTCATCTTGCATTCTAACTAAAAACATAAATAGTTTTTCATTATCTTTTAATGAATATTGTATTCCATCTTTTAATAAATATGATGTATGATGCTTATTATCTTTACAAAGTCCTACAACTGTTATATCTAATTCAAGTTCTTTTAACGCAGTTAAAGCGGCATTAATTTGATTTTCTCCTCCATCGACTACTATTAGATCAGGGAATGTTTTATTTTCTTCTTTTAATCTTTTATATCTACGATATATTACTTCTTTCATTGATGCTAAATCATCTTTACCGGATGATTTTTTTATATTATATTTACGATATAATGATGGTGCTTTTAAGCCATTAACAAAACATACCATTGCTCCGATTGGTTCTTCACCTTGTAAATGTGAATTATCAAATAATTCAATTCTCAATGGTGTGTTTATATTTAATAATTCACCTAAATCATTTAATGTTTGAAGCATATCATCTTCCAGTCTAGCGGTCATAAAATGTTCATCTAAAGATGCTTTTGCATTTTCAAGCGCGATTAAAAGTAAATCTTTTTTATATCCTCTAGATGGAACAATAATATTAACATTTAATATACTTTCTAATCTATTTTTAACATTTTGATCTGCAAGAATAATCTGTTTTGGTATATCTCTAGTTTTATAATATTGAAATAGTAATGAAATCTCTTGTTCTACAATATCTTCTTCGCTTTCGATAACAAAACTATTTTTTCCTAATAATCTACCATTTCTATAAGTTAATATAGTTAATGCAAAATAGTAGTCTCTTTGAGAGATTGCAATTACATCACGAGAAACATTATCATTTGTAATTATACTTTGTTTTTCTGCAATATAATTCAAACTATCTAGAATATCCTTATATTCTTTTGCTTTTTCAAATTCAAGGTTTTCTGATGCTTCTTTTATTTTTTCTTTATAAGCAATAGTTATTTTAGAAACATCACCTTTTAATATTTTAACAATATCATAAACATATTTTTCATACACTTCTTTAGATATTTTATTAACACATGGTCCAATACATTGTCCCATATGATAATAGATACAAGGTGTAGAAGGTATATTCTTGCATTTCCTAATAGGAAATATTTTATGTAATAATTCTATTGTTTGATAACAAGACTTACTTGATGGATATGGTCCAAAATATTGATATTTTTTATCTTTATCTTTGTAGACAACTTTTAATTCAGGGTCACCAATCTTTTTTAAAGCGATATAAGGATAAGTCTTACCATCTTTAAGCAATATATTATATTTAGGATAATACTTTTGAATTAGATTTAGTTCTAATAATAATGCTTCTTTTTCTGATGTAGTTTCAATCGTATCAAAATCAACAATTTCTCTTACCATCAAAAAAACTTTACCAACTTGAGGCCTATAAAAATATTGTTTAACTCGTTTAATTAAAGATTTAGCCTTACCTACATAAATAATTTTTCCATTTTTATCTTTCATTAAATATGTTCCAGGAACATCTTTTAATAAGTCAATTTTAGCTTTTAATAATGATGTCATTTTATCTTCACCACAGTAGCGCCTACGCCACCTTCACCCATTCCACCAAGTCTAAAATCTTCTACAAATGGTTGTTTCTTTAAATAATCATGAATTGCCTTTCTTAACGTACCTGTTCCACATCCATGAACAATACGCACGCTATGAAAATGAACTGTTCTAGCATCATCTAAATATTTAGCAACTGCAGGAATTGCTTCTGATACTGTTAAACCAATAACATTTAGTTCTAATGAAACACTTTTATTTAATTTAGAATATGAAGTAAAAGTATCAACCGTTTTCTTTACTATTTTCTTTTCGGGTCTTAATGTAGTTAGTTTTACTTTTAGTGTTAAACCTGAATCAAGAATTAATAAAGCGCTATCTCTATTAATAGATTTAATCGTACCTTTTTGTGAAGTTTCCTTATGTAAAACATAATCATTAACTTTAAAAATAGATGTATCTATATCTTCTTCAATTTCTTCCTCGTTATTTAATTTGTCATCTATTTTCTTTTTCATTTCAATAACTTCATGAAGTTTATGCTCTTTTTTTGATTTAAAAGATTCCATCATTAATTCGACTTCCTCTTTTGCTTTTTGTAATAATTCTTCTTTTTGCTCAGAAAAATGTTCTTCTAGTTTCTTTTTTTCTTCTTTAATTAAATTTAATTCTTTATTTTGTTCTTTTAAAGTTTCTTTCATCTTATTATTTTGTTCTTCTAATTCTTTTCTTAAATTATCTATTTCTAATAAACGATTATTAAGTTCAGAAAGTGCAAGTTCTTTATCAGAGTTTTTCTTTTCATGAATATATTCTTTTGCATAGTTAATAATTGTTTCATTTATTCCTTCTCTTAAAGCAACTTCTAAGCCATAACTTTTACCCGCAACACCAAGTCTAATCTTATATGTTGGACTTAATTTTTCCTCGTTAAATATCATTGATGCGTTTAAAATATAATCATTTTCTAATGCAAAAGATTTTAGCCCATCATAATGTGATGATAATATTGCATATGCATTTTGATTATTTAAAAATTTAATAACACCGATTCCTAAAGCTTCACCATCTAAAGGAGATGTTCCTGTTCCTAATTCATCAATTAAAACTAATGATGTAGAATCAACACCATCAATAGCTTTTTTTAATGCTCTCATATGTGATGTAAAAGTTGATAAATTATCACTTAGCGATTGATCATCACCAATATCAACAAAAATATTATCAAAATATGGAACACAAGAATTATCAGAAACTGGTATAGCTAATCCACACATGTGCATTAAAACAATTATTCCAACTGTTTTTAATGCAACTGTTTTACCACCTGCATTAGGTCCAGTTATTAACATGATCTTTTGTTCATCTAATATAAAAGAATTAGATATTACTTTATTTTGATCTATAAGTGGATGTCTTGCATCATATAGAATTAATTTATCATTTGATGTTAAGGCAATATTTGCTTTAATCTCACTAGCATAATTTGCTTTTGCAAATAAATAATCAAGGTGTGATATAGTGAATAAATTCTTTCTTATGTCATCAACTTCTTTTGATACATAACGTGCCAAATCTTTAAGAATTCTTATTATTTCTTGTTCTTCTTCTTCTTTTAATGATTGAATTTTATTATTTGATAATATAATTTCAAGAGGCATAATAAATGCAGTATTTTTTGAAGAAGAATAATCCATTATAACTCCTTCAACTCTATTTTTATAAGTAATCTTAACTGGTAAAGTAAGACCTTCACTTTTCAAAGCCATTCTTTCATCATTAAGATAGTTCCTATATTTATTCATAAGTGAAGAAAGTATTTTATTTTGACCATTTTGTTCTTTTTTTATTTGGAAACGAATATTTGATAAACTAGATGAAGCATTATCATATATTGTCATATCTTTAGAAATAACAGAATCAATTTTACTTTTTAATGATGTTAATGGTTTTAATGACTTAACATAATTATTAATTATTGGAGTATTTTCATCAGTTGGTGAACTTTTTTGTATATCAATAATATTCTCTAATAAATCACTTACAGAGACAAAAAAAGGTAATGAAGCACTTCCATCTTTAATTAAAAGCGCTAAATCTTTCATAATATTACGATGATAACCAATATAAAGAGATTTATATTTTGATGTAAAATATAATGTTTCTTTTAATTCATTTAATTCTTCTTTTAAATCTGCTACTTCAAGTTTTTCAAGCGTTAATGCTCTATTTTTAGCAATTTCTGTATGTGTAAATGAAGCTAATTTATCTCTAACATGATTAAATTCTAATTTTGTATATATATCATCCATAAAATTCACCCGTTAATTAGTTTAACACTTTTAGTTTTTTTTCTCATTCTTTTTGCATCTATTTTATGCTAATATTTATTAGGTGAGTATTTTATGGATTATGTTACACATATTATTACAAATGAAGAAAAAGATAAAATCATAAACTTTTATAAAGATTTTCAAATACAAAATAATGGTAGTTATATTGCTTTCTTTGCAAAAACTAATGATATTAATATTACAATTTATGAATCTAAAAAAGGGTATAAAGTAGTTTTTCAAGGTGATAACGCTTTAAACGAAGCAAAAATATTTTTTAATGATGCAAAAGTAAATATTAAAAAAGAAAAAATAGAAACATGCTTTTTAGATTTAAAAAGTCAAATTGGTAGTGATGAAGTAGGAACAGGTGATGTTTTTGGTCCACTTGTTGTTACAGCTTGTTATTATGATGAAAATGAGTTTAATGATCTTAATATTAAAATTGATGATTCAAAAAAATTAACTGATGAATATATTTTAAAAACAGTTCCATTAATTATTAAAAAACTAACATTTTGTAAATATACATTAACTCCTTATAAATATAATTTATTTATTGAAAAAGGATATAACATGAATAAAATAAAATCTACATTACATAACTTAGCATTATTATCATTATCTAAAAAAGTTAAATATGATAATGCATATATGGATATGTTTTGTTCAGAAAAAGATTATTTTAATTATTTAAGTAATCAAGAAGTTGTATTAAATGATATTATTTTTATTACAAAAGGTGAAAGTCATTATCCATCTATTGCTCTTGCATCTATGATATCACGTTACTCATTTTTAAAATCTTTAGAAGAAATGAATAAAGAATATAATTTTAATTTTCCAAAAGGAGCTTCATTTGTAGTTGATAACGCGATTGATGATTTTATTAAAACATATGGTAAAGATAAATTAAAAAATGTTGCTAAATGTAATTTTATAAATATTAAACGTAAGATTTAAATTCTAAAAATTATATAAAAAGTTATTAAACTTAAATATTAAAGTTAATAACTTCCCTGACTTCCGTAAAATAATTTTAATTTAAAAAGTTAATTATAAAATAATTAAAAGTAAAAATTATCTTGTTTTAAATAAAAAATATTAATTATTAAAAAAAAGAGGTGAGACCAATGTATAATGATTAATAATTTTAGAAAAAAAGAAGGAGGAAAAAATGAAAAAATTTAAAGTATGTCTATGTATTTTACTGTTTGTATTGCTCTCTGGGTGCTTTAATCAAGTATCTCCATCTAATAAGCCTTCCACATATTATATATCTTATCTTAATAACACAGTGAGTGATAATTTAGGTAATTCATATGAAATTAAAAAGGTTACAAAGAAAGAAAATTTTATTTATTTATATGGGTATTTTATTTTTGTTGATTTTGTATCTTTAAAAAATATGACGTTAATGATTCCAAATAGTAATAACATTGAAATCGCTCTTAAACAAACCAAATCTTTCAATCTATTAGATGATAATGTTGATAAAATTAATTATGAAGGGAATTTCGTTATAATTTTCAATCCTGTCTTTGGGATACACCCCCTAAAATCTAGTGTTACAAACTATTCAAAGTAAT
>CAYVZF010000038.1:2646-14105 GCA_964456095.1 uncultured Erysipelotrichaceae bacterium | reverse complement strand
GATATAAAATTTTGTTATTTTATTTTTTTAGAGGGCAAAACTGCGAAAGTCGCGATATTAACAAATCAAGCGAAAAACTGTAAACGCTTTCATGTTTTTGGTAAGAAAAAATATTTTTTAATCTATGATTAATTTAAAAAACATTAAATTGTAAATTATGAATTTAATTATTTATATGTTAAAAAATTGACAAAAAAACAATTGTATCTTTATAATTTAATTATTGGAAATCGGTTTCTTTATTACAATTTTCAATGAATAATGAGGAGAAAATAAATGAAAAAGAAACTAAATATTATGTTATTAATTTTATGTACCTCATGTTTTGGTGGTAACAATATTAATAGTGAAAATATCAGTCACATATCTAATGAAGTTTTATCATATGAGTCTATTACTTCATCATTTTCTTTTGCTAGTGAAAGTGAATTTTCTACTAGTGAAAAGGATATCTTCGAGATTCCTAAGAATGCAAAAATTGAGAATGATATATTTTCTTGGGATAAAGTTGATGGTGCATCAAATGGATATAGAGTTAGAATTAATAGTAAAGATACTATTGATACTAGAAGTACATCAATATCAATAAATGATCATATTGATAAATTAATAAAAGGATTAAATACTTTTGAAGTTAGAGTTAATGGAACAGAGAATTATTATATTTCTTCTTATAGTTTACCAGTTAATTATTTGTTTGGAGTAAATGAAGAAAAAGCAAATGAATTTATTAATAAAGTAAATGAGATTAAAGAAATTAATTTAGATTCTTTAGAATTAATAAATGAAGCAAAAATGATTGCTAAATCATTAGACCAAGTAGATTTTTTTATAGATGGTGTTAATGAAGCATATGAGTTATTAAAAAATAAAGAAGGACAATATTTTTTATTCTGTGTCAATAATGCATTATCATTAAATAATGAAGATTTAGTTATTGAAAAGAATAAAATTAATGAATTGTATGCAAATTTATTAGATACTTCAAATCAATATGTTTTAGAAGCATTAAATATTGCTTTTGATTATGAAGTAAATTCACAAGTATTTGAAAATGATAAAAATGAGACAGTTTTATATATTTATGCCTATGGTTATAACATTTTTAATAATAAGTTAACTGATTTAAAACCAATTGTTAAACAAAATAATAATGAACTAAGTATAAATGGTGCAAATGGTATTTATAATACGATTATTACTGATGATGTAACTATTTATTATGGTGGAAATGAAGTTAAAACAATTATATATAAAAATAGTTTAAATGGATATGTTGTCGGTATAACAGGAGATAATAATATAAGTTTTGGCTATAATGGAGAAGAAACAATTTCAAAATATAAAGTATATATATTTGATAATAATGATGTCGATTTATCTATTGAAAATAAATACTTTTTTAATGATTTGCCCCTTGCTAGTTTTGAAACAAATTATAATCCTTTTATGTTATCTAAAGTAAGAAATGCTTTAATTGAAAAAGGATATGTTGGAATAAAAGATATAAGACTTGTTATTGAAGCAATTGATAGTGTTGGTAATACAAGTAAGGTTTCACTTGAATCAATTGAATCTAATCCTAGAACAATTAATTTAGATGGTGGATTAAAATTATCTTCACCTCTTGAAGTTTGGAATGTTGCACCATCATTTTTAGAAAATGGTGATTTGGATTATAAATGGGAAATGATAAATGCTAACTCTGAATTTTCAGATGGATTAGTTGAATGTTTAGAATTTAGAATATATGATTCTTCATTAACTTTTGTAGGGGAAGAAACAAATACATTAGCAATAATTAATAAAACATCAGGAGGTTTTATTACATCTAATGATGTAATTTCAATCTTAAAAGCTAATAATGTTTATGGTAAGATTGAAGTTAAAATTGCAATAAGATTTATTGCAAAAGATGGTAATGGGTATTTATCAAGTGATTTTGATCATTTTACTAATTCATATGTATATGAGGTTGATAATTCATTAAATACGTATGGTTCAATTAGTGTTGATTCATCAAGCGGTAGACTTATTTGGCCATGGGAAATTTTTATGGAAAATAATAATTCTGAAGCAAATCATGTTGATCATATTAGAGTATATGTTTTTGATGAAAGTGTCGAAAGTCCTAATGAAGCATCTTCTTTAGGTGAATTTGATATTTATTATCCACAAAGTCAATTCACATATAAAGACGATATTGAAGATTATTTATTTAATTTATCTTTAACAAGTGGATATTATAAGTTTTCAGCAAAATTAATAGCAAAAGAAGATTCTAATTATGAAGATTCTAATTATTATCCAATAACAACATCATATTATTATGAAGTAAAAACATTAAGCGAAGTTAATATAGCAAAAAATAAATTAACAATTACTTCATCAAGTTATGTTCATCAAAATGATGCAAAGTCTTCAAATATTGTTGATGGTAATACATCAACTGGTTGGAGAGCTATAAATAATGAAGGTGAATATGTTAATACATGGATTGTTATTGATTTAGAAAAAAATTATGAATTATCTTTAATTAATATCTATTGGGAAGCTGCATGTGCTTTATCTTATGATATATATTTATCAAATGAAGTTATTAATTCAACTTATGAGGGAGATTTTTCTGAATTTAATAAAATAGCAACTGGTGGTAATGAATTTGTAGGTGGAGTAAATCCTGTTGATAATTATATATTAAATAATGTACAAGGAAGGTATTTGATCATTAATTGTGTTGCTGCATCTTCTGCATATGGAAATATGCTATATGAAGTTGAAGTGTTTGCATCACGAGTTATCGATTAAAAGGATTTGTTATGAATAAAAATATTAATAAAAAAATACTACTATCTTTACTTATAATTACAAGTTTGATTTCATGTAGAAATAATGAAACATCATCAAATAATTATTCTAGTGATGATGTTTCTTATAATTCATCAAATAATAATAGTCAAAATAGTGAAGATAATAAAGAATTTTATTTTGAAGGTATAGAGGATATATCAATTTTACAAGGTACATTTTTTTCACCTTTAAAAGATGTATGTGTTTACAATAAATATGGTGATAATGTTACGAATAAAATTAATGTTAAAGGAACAGTTGATTATGGAATTCCTGGAACTTATGAAGTAATTTATAGTATTGAGTCTTTTACTAAAAAAAGAAAAATAACTGTTATCGAAAATGATGAATATGATAAAAAAGAAGAAGTTAAGATTTATGAATCTAATGAATTATATGTTATATCAACAAATTGTGATGTTTATGGTAATTATAAAGATAATAATTATTGTAATAATATGACAGATGGTGATGTATCAACAAGATATGAAAGTATTTGGGAAGAAAAAGTATCATCATTTGTTATAGATTTAAAAGCGATTTTATCATTTGAAAAGATAGAGATTAATTGGGAAGCAGCATCTGCAAAAAAATATAATATTTACGTTTCTGATGATAATATAAATTACACACATTTTAAAACATTTTCTGGTAATTATGGATCTAGAATTGATGTGATTAATGTTAATTCTATGGGAAGATATATTAAATTTGAATTAAATGAAAAATGGATGGAATCGTATGGATATTCAATATATGAAGTATCTATTTATGGTTATAGAGGAAGTTCAATTCCTAAAAATATGTATCCTGAATTGTTTTCTTCTAATTCGATTGAAGATGAACAATACTTTGAAATTGATTTAAATGGAAATTATGATATAAATAAAAGTAATTTGTCATTTTATGATCTTTCTCCTATTTCTTATTCAATAGAGATTTTTACTTCTTCTTGGATTGAAATATATAAAGGTGATTATGCTTCATATACATTTGATGATACGTATAATATATCAAAAATAAGATTTAATTTTCATTATAGACGATTTAATTCATATTGTTATAAAATATCACAAATAGAACTTTATAATGGTGAGGATAAATTATCATTAGATAAAGCTAATTTTTCTGCCTCATCATATAAAGAAGGTCATGAAGTAATTAATGCAAAAGATAATTGGTCTACTTATTGGGCTAGTGATTATAATGATGAAAATAAAGATTATTTAATTATTGATTTAAAAAGCATTAAATCTGTAGGTAAAATTCAAATATTGTTTAATCAAAATTATGGAAAAATTTTTGATATAGATATTTCAAATGATGGTGTTAATTATAATACATTAATAAGAGAATTACATGGGGCAACAAGATTACAAGAATATGTTATAAAAAGAGAAACTAGATTTATTAGAATTAAAGATTATTCATCTAATTTTACATATCACAAAATTGAAAATATAGTAATTGATTCTATGAATCCTTATGATGAAATAATAGATTATGTAATTGGTGATTTACCAGTTATTAATTCTATTAATGTTAATAAAGGATCATATGCACAAGATGATTATTCTTTTCCAACAGCTAGATATATTGCTTATGATAATTCATCTAGAAGTGGGGCTACACCATCTAATGGTATTTGGCAATCTTTATTAATTAATAATTTTGGAAATGCAATGTACTTTTATCCTTTAAGAGCTAAATATAGTGATTTAGGTTTAGGCATTTCATACCCTGGTGAAGGTTATTTTGAAACTACTTATAATCGTAGTCAAACCGTAACTGATACAATCGATTTGTACCTTAAACCATATGAAAAATTATCATCTCCGATTACAAATATTATCGATGATTCTGATATGACTGTTGGAGTTTCATTTTCTGATAATGAAGTGATGAAAATGGTTAATTATTTTTCTCAAGGTAATCCTTATATTTCATCTTATTTTGCTTCTAAAAAAGCTCTAATATCTTTTAATAATGTTACTAAAATAACGACTCTTGATGGGAATGAAATATCATTAAATCAAGAATATATTGGAAGTAATATTTTAGTAAGTATTTCAAGTTTATCTAAGTATGAAAACAATAATGGAGTAAATGAAAAAGTATATGAAGATAGATTATATTTAATAAGCGCAAATGATAATAGCAATTTTAAATATACTGTAGAAGGATTAGTTATCGATTTATCAACTAATTATTTATCTATAGTTAATGTTAATGATAAAATAGATATTGATAAATATGTTGCTAGTTCAGGTGCATCAGTTTTATCTAGTTATGTTAGTTATGATGTAATTGATGATAAAGATGTTAAAACTACATATTCATACGAGTATATTAATGAAATTGATAATTCAGATAAACCTTTAATAGGTGTTTTACCTCATCAAAGAAAAAAAATAATTGATACAAATTTGACTAATTTAACACCTTATAAATCAGTTCGTGGTGATATTTATTTAGTTAATGATAATAAATTTATTACTAACGATAAATTTTATGGTATTTCACCTACTTATGATGAACCAATTGATTCATCATATTCTAGAGAAGTTATGATTTCTTATTTAGAAAAATTAGATAAAGATACTTCAAATAATATTATGAGTGAAGATGCATATTGGCAAGGTAAAAGTTTACATCCTTTAGCTAATGGAGCAATGGAAGCACATCAATTAGGCTTATATGATTTAAGAGATAAATTCGTATCGAGATTAAAAGAAATATTAACTGATTGGTATACTTATGATGGAATAAATGACAAATATTATTTTTATTATGATAATGAATGGGGAACACTATATTATCGTGTAAGTGAATTCGGCGCTAATTACAATTTAGCGGATCATCATTTTACATATGGCTATTATGTTTTTGCGAGTATGGTTGCATTTAGATTTGATAAAGAATTTAAGTCTAATTATCAAGATATGGTTAATCTTTTATTAATGGATTATATGAATTATACTTCTGATACATCATTATTTGATAAATTTAGGAATTATGATTATTATGCAGGTCATTCTTGGGCTGGTGGATATGCTGATAGTGATGGAGGTAATAATCAAGAATCAGCATCTGAATCATTAAATTCATATCAAGCAGCATATTTGTATGCTGAATTAATAGAGGATCAAGACTTAAAAGATGCATCTATATATTGTTATACAACCGAATTATCCGCGATTAAACAATATTGGTTTAATTATGATAATGATTCTTATTCTTCTTCATATCCATATCATGGTGTTGGTCAAATTTATGGTGGAAGTAATTTTTATGGCACCTTCTTTAATGGAGATCCAACTTATATATATGGTATACATTTACTTCCAAGTGGAGAATATTTGACTTCATATTCTTTAGGAAAAGAAGAAAATGAAAAATTAAAGTCTCTTTATGAAGATTATGTTAAAGAAGAAATAAATTGGACTAATCATGATGCTGAAGATGGTTATCAACATATTTATTGGGTGATACTTGCAATGTTTGATAGTGATGCTGCTTTAAATAGATTAGAAAAAAGGATTGATGAAATAAAGAATTCTAATGAATTATTTAATGTATATTATTTAATTCATTCTTTAAATTCTTTAGGTGTTAGATCTAAAGAAATACAAGGTGTTGGGTTACCATCAACTACATATGAAAAAGATGGAAAAATAACTACTGTAGTTACAAATTTAACTGATAAAGAAAAAACTATAAGATTATATAATGGTGATAATCAAGTATCAACTTATGTTATTGCACCAAATACTACTTTTCATATTGATCCTTATAAAAATGGTAAGATTAATAATTCAATTGAAGAAAATGAAAAAGTAAATTTGGGTTATGCTAATTATGTTGATGATAATAACTATACATTTACATTTATTTTTAATGAAAAAGGGGAATATGTATTTAATATCTCATTAGTTAATGAATCAAACATAACATTTTATATTTATATTAAAGATGAACGTGGTAATATTATTGATAAAATATTAGTACCCGCGGATGATAATTTAATAATAACTAGTAATAAATTAGTTCTTTATGGAAAAAGAAATATTACGTTTGAAATTGATTCTGCATTAATTATTAATGAAATATATTATACAAAATAAAAAATAATCTAATAAAAAGACTATATCACCAAATACATTTAATCAAAATATACTTGTTAAATATAGAACTTAATAATATGTACCTAAGAATTATTTTATTTATAAAATGATTTTCTTTTGAAAAAAATTAGTAATAAAAAACTGTGCTAAAAAAATTTTAAACACAGTTTTTTCTAAGTAAGCTTATGCTAAAGACTTAGTGATTTCTATTGTGCATTTTTTTAAAATGCTGGCATATTTTCTAGAATATACCTGAAGGTATCCAAAGCATTAGTGATTATAGATTCATATTCTGGATGAGCTTTTAAATATGGTGGAAATTTCAACGCTAGTAGAGCATCAACACGACACTCTAATGCAGTATGAGAGACTTCATTTTTATCAGTGATTATCCATTTAGCATCTTGTCCAATGAATTCCAATGTTGTAGTGTATGCATCACTTTTTTTTGAAAAGCAGCGGTAAGTTGGTGTCCATACGATTGATAATGCACCCATAGGAGAACAATTATAAGTTACAAGCGATAGAGCATATACGAAATCATCCATGCTATAGTTGTTTTTGTAACGTCTTTCAATGTCTTTTTTAAAGGCCATTGCACTATCAAAAAACTTTTCATATATTTGATGATATTGTTCATCTTCTACCGGATGGAAATCGTAAATTTCTGATAGGGGTTCTATAAGATCATAAAACATATTAATGAATTGATGCCAATTATATACATCTATAGTTAGTTTATCTTTATTTATAAAAACATATTTATCATCAGGCCACCAAACATCACGAATTTCAATTTCATTTTCTTGTAAATATATTTCATATTGTTGTTTGTTCTTGTATGTTAATGTGACCTTCATAATTTTTGCATTTTCAGGTTTTTTTGATTGTTTTTTATCTTTTGTTAATAATGAAATTTCTCCTTTGATATCCTTATTCTTGCCTGTAATATTTTTAAGCATTGTCATCCATTTGCAAATATCAGTTGTAAAGTTAAAATCTGTGCGAACTCGATTAATTAAAACAAGCGTGTGTTTTGCCCTTTCATATGGGAATACTGTAATCATATGACCTGTGTATCCAAACATAAATAAAACCTTCTTTCTGTTTATTAATAGTATATATTATTTTATATGAAAAAGCGAGATTGTGAAAAAAATGTTCTAAACTAAAAATGGTTTATTCTTAGGTATTAATTATTTTGCTTGCAATTATTTGCTTTTGTATAATTTGTGTAATATTGTAAATTTTTTTAAATGTAAGCGCTTTTTATTGAATTATTTAAAAAAAATCAGTAAAATAAAAATATAAATTTAGGAAATCGATTTCCTGGGAGGTTTAAAATGAAAAAAATATATTACAAACCTAATCTAGAGATTGAAGTGATTAATGTTTCCGATGTTTTAACAGAAAGTCCTTTATATAAAGTAATGAATAATGACGTTAATAACTTCGGTGAATCATTTAATGACTTCTTTGATTTTAATTAGGAGGTTATTATGAAGAAAAAATTATTAACAGCATTATTTAGTTTATCTTGTATTGCTTTGGCGGGTTATAGTCTTAATAATTTAAAAGTTGTAAATGCTCAAAGTACATATGTAGATGATACTGCTTTTGAAGATGATACATTTCATTTCTTTGGAACTTGTATTAATGATGTAGGTGCATGGTCTTTTAATGATTCTACTAAATTAGTAAGATCAACTTATGAATTAGAAAATGAAACAAAATATCAATACACTATTACATTAAACTTAACTTATGCTGATGCTGGTTCAAGAGTTACATTAAGAAACAGTGATGGAGATGAATATAAATATCATGGTGAAAAAACTGGTGAGTTTGCTCATTTTGATGATGGAGCATTTTGTGTCACTACTTCGGGTGAATATAAGTTTGTAGTAAGAGATGAAGTAACAGATGGTTATTATCCAATTTCGACAAGCGACAATTCTAGTACTTTATATTTGAAAGTTGATAGAGTTTATAAAGAAACATTTGAAGAACAAAGAATAGAATCATATTATTCTAAAAATGCTTTAGACAACTATTTAAATGGTATTAAAGTCGATGAAAGCGGTAGAATTTGGTGGGCTTGGGAAATATTTAATGACGGTGGAGAAAGTTTAAACCCAGTCGATATGTTAAAGTTCTATGTTTATGATGATAACGATAATTATTATGGATATTTTACTCAAAAGTTAAGTGATCAATTTACATATGCAGATAATTTGCAAAATTCTTTACTATTTCAAGCTGGTGCTCCAAGTGGTGAAGGTACATATAAATTTAAAGTACAAATGATTGCTAAATTAGGTTATAACTATTCTAATTCTAATATTTATAATGTAAGTGGAAGTTATACATATAATGTTTCAGAATTTGTTGAAACAAAAGCTAATATTGCAAAAAATAAAACAGTAATTATTCCTAATAATTATACACCTGATGTTGGTACTACAAATAATATTGTTGATGGTAATACTGGTTCAGGATATAGAGCAAGAAATAGTGAAGATAATGAATTTGTAACTAATCCTTGGTTTGTAATTGATTTAGGCGCTACTTATAATTTGTCTGAAATAAAAACATATTTCGAAGCTGCATGTCCTTCAAAGTTTGAAGTATATGTTACTGATACTGAAATTACATCTTCTTATGATGGTGATTTTTCTTCGTTTAACAAAGTAGGAGAAAAAGAATATGAATTTATTGGAGGAGTTAATCCAAGTGATTCTTTCACATTAACAGATTGTTCAGGAAGATATGTAATTATAAATTGTTTAGGTGCTAGTTCTAATTATGGTATTCAAATTTATGAAGTAGAAGTATTTGAAAGTGATGAAGTAAAAAATGGTGTTGTTTCTTTATACGGAACTCAAATAGGAAAAGATAGTGATAATAACACTGCATTAAGATTTATTGGTAGAATTGAAGATGTTGATTTAGATAGTTATGATAAACAAATTCAAATCCGTGTAACTTATACATGTGGAGATAAAACTGGTATTGGTACATCAAATATAACTACACTTTATAAATCATTAACAGAAAAAAATGGTACTTCTTCTCTTCCTGAAGTTGAAAATTCATATTATTTCTATTTATTATTAACTGATGTTCCTTCAAATGGTGATACAGTAAGTACATATTTTGTCGAAATATTAGTAGATGGTATTTTAGTAGATAATGCAACTTATGTACATTCGATTTTCTAAAATATGAAAAAAAGAATTCTTATTCCCTTATTAGTTATATGTTTACTTGGTTGTACTGATAATGGTGATTCATCTACTTCTCAAGTTCTTTCTAGTAATTCAAATGATATAGTCAGTTTAGAAATTAGTAGTGAAGAAGAGAAAAGTTCTCCTATATTTATTTCAAATGTAGATGAATCATTATTTTCGGTAAATGATTCAGAATTATCTTCTTTTGAATTAATAAACAGTAATAAATATAATGTTGGAAGTGATGATATTAGTAATATAGTATTTAATAGTATTATTATTCATTAATAAAAATGGCTGCGATTAACTCTTAATTAATTTCAGCCATTTTATTTTTCAATATTTTTTCTTAATCCTTTAGGATAATGATTTTTTAATATATTATTACTCACTTTGCTAATAGCAAATGGAGTATTTTTATAAGATAAAACTTTGTAACCATTACTAACACTTTTATTAATAGGATTACCTTTAATATAAGATATAGTTTCTTCTTTTGTTAATTTAATAGAGGTATTTAAATAGTCACTACATCTAGATAAAGAATGATTAGGTATAAAACCTAATTTCTTATCATTAGTTCCTAGAATTAATCCGTTTCTTATTATTTTTAACCCTTTTAAATCATAATTATGTGTATTTAATATAATATTATTGTTTTCTTCAAACAAATAACCATAAGTAGGAAAATCTAATTTAACATTAACTTCTTTTCTTGTTTTTAATTTATTTATTTCATCACTTATCGGTTTAGAAATAGATGCGATATAATGACCTTCTCCATTAAAAAGATGAGGGAATAAATGTATTGTTTCTTTTAAAGAAGAACGATAAAAATATTTTGATTCTTCTAAATTATTTAATATAGCATTACTATTATTTAATAAATATTCAATTACTTCTTCATCTTCTTCATATGAAAAAGAACATGTAGAATAAATCATAGTTCCACCTGGTTTTAATAATGAATAAGCTTTTAAAATAATTTGTTTTTGTAATAAAGATAATTTATTAACTTTTTCTAAAGTCCAATCATCTTCCATTTTATTTTCTTTTCTAAACATACCTGAACCTGAACAAGGTGCATCTAAAATAATTTTATCGAATATATTATTATAATAATTAGGGAATTTTAATATATCCATATTTGTGACAGTTATATTTTTTCTACCATATTTTTCAACATTACTTGAAAGTGTTAAACATCTTGTATAATTTAATTCATTAGATATTAATAATCCTTTATTTTTCATCA
>CAYVZF010000038.1:0-2546 GCA_964456095.1 uncultured Erysipelotrichaceae bacterium | reverse complement strand
AAACATCTTGTATAATTTAATTCATTAGATATTAATAATCCTTTATTTTTCATCATAAAAGAAGCATGTATTGATTTACCTCCAGGAGAAGCACAACAATCTAAAACTAAATCATTTTCATTAGGTTTTAAAAAATAATTAACCATTAAAGAACAAGGTTCTAAAATATAATAATTACCAATTTCGAAATCTAATGTTTTACCAAAACTATATGTGTCTTTTTTATAAATATAAGCATTATTAACAAATGGATGTCTAATTAATAAAGGATAATCTTTAATAAATTCCTTTATATTAACTTTATCTTCATCAAATAATATAGCATTAAAAGAAATATCATTTTCTACATTTTTAATTTCTTCAATTGTTTCTTTAGCTAAATATCTTTCTAAATGTAATTCAAAGTCTTTTTTCATAAGATTAATGATATATTAATGTCTTTAAAAAGTAAATAAATTGTAATATAATTTCTTTATAAGGAGCTTACAAATTATGAGAATGCAAGATATAATTTTAAAAAAACGTGCGAAAGAAGAATTAAACTTAGAGGAATTAAGTTTTTTTATTAATGGATATGTTAAAGGTGATATACCAGATTATCAAGTTTCTGCTTTATTAATGGCTATATGTTTTAATGGAATGTCTAAAGAAGAAACATCAAATTTAACACATCTTATGATGCATTCTGGAGATGTTATTGATTTATCAGAAATTAAAGGAGTAAAAGTTGATAAACATTCTACAGGTGGAGTAGGAGATAAAACATCATTAGTTTTAGGACCGCTTGTTGCCTCATGTGGAGCAAAACTTGCTAAAATGTCAGGAAGAGGATTAGGGTTTACTGGTGGTACTTTAGATAAATTGGAATCAATTCCTAATATGTCTATTTCGTTAACAAAAGAAAAATTTATTAAACAAGTTAATGATATCGGTATATCAATTATTGGACAAACTGGTGATTTAGTTCCTGCAGATAAAAAATTATATGCATTAAGAGATGTAACTGGAACTGTTGAATCTATTCCTTTAATCGCATCATCTATTATGTCAAAAAAATTAGCTTCTGGTAGTGATACTATTTTACTAGATGTTAAATTTGGAAATGGTGCATTCATGAAAGATATTAACTCTGCAAGAAAATTAGCTACAACAATGGTTGAAATTGGTAATTCATTAAATAGAGATACACGTGCAATATTAACAGATATGAATCAACCTTTAGGTTTAGCAGTAGGTAATATTTTAGAAGTTAAAGAAGCTATTGATACTTTAAATGGTAAAGGACCTAGTGATTTTAAAGAATTATGTTTAGAGGCGGCTTCAATTATTTTAATGCAAGCAAATATTTGTAAAACTAAAGAAGAAGCTTTAAAAATGTTAAATGAAAAGTTAAATAATAAAGAAGCATTTAATAAATTTAAAGAATTTATAAAAGCACAAGGTGGAGATACTTCATATATTGATGATCCTAGTAAATTTGATGTTGCTAAAAATATTGTAGAAATAAGATCAAATAAAAAAGGATATATATCATCGATTTCTGCGATCGATATAGGTGTTGCCGCGATGCATTTAGGTGCCGGAAGAGCAACAAAAGAAGATTCAATTGATTATGCTTCAGGTATTATTTTAAATAAAAAAGTAGGGGATTATGTTGAAGTAGATGATGTTTTAGCGTATATTCACACTAATAACGAAAAATTTGATGAAGAAATTAATGAGGTTATTAATTCCTTTATTATTACAAATGAAAAAGTAGACAAAACCCCTATTGTATATGAGGTTATTTCTCTTAATGAATGATCAAGTTATTCAAAGTATAACTAGAACTTATAGATGTTCTATCTGGTCAAGGTTTATTAAATCATTAAAAGAGTTCTCTTTATTAAAAGAAAATGATAAATTAGTATTATTTTTATCAAATAAAAAAGAAACTCTTTTACTTGCATGTACTTTTACTATATTGAAATTTCATTCTGATTTTAATTTTGATATTGATTATATAGTTATTAAAAATAAATTTTCTTTAGAAGAATATAATCAATTAATTAACAACTTAAACTTACTTGATATTAAATACTTATTATATGATGATGAATCAAATGTTAATTATGATTCATATAATAAAATAATTGATTTTAATAATTATGATGATGTTATTGTTTCAACATTAAAATCAATTCTATATGAAGGAAAGTTTAAAACAATTATTCCTATATCAAAAAGAAGTGAATATGAAATAATTAATCCTTTATATTATGTTAGAGAAAAAGATATTAATAATTTTATATTATTTAATAAAATTAAAATTAAAGAAGATGTAAAAAGTGAAGAGTATATCTTTATAAAAAAGTTAATAGATGAATTATTAAAAAATAATGAATTCACAGAGAAAAATATATTTAAAAGTACACAAAATGTTAACTTAGATAAAGTACTTGGATATTTTAATTCAACTAATTCATATCAATTTAACGATTATTATGAAAAAAATAATTTGTAATTAAACTAATAATTTAGAATAATTCTAATAGTTATCTCATAAG
>CAYVZF010000037.1:0-14683 GCA_964456095.1 uncultured Erysipelotrichaceae bacterium | reverse complement strand
ACTTTTAATATTAAGAAATATTGGAATTGTATTTTTTATAATGAATCTTTAACTAAATTAATTATTATGCTATAATTTCTAAAGAATTACTCAATCGAAGTATTTTACTTAGTTAAAGGAGAAGTAATAATATATGAAAAAGAAATTATCTATCGTTGCCCCTATGTATAATGAAGAAGAAATGGCTCCAATTTTTTATGATGTATTAAGCAAAATAATGGATAATATTAAAGAAAAATATGATTCTGAATTAGTATTAGTTAATGATGGTAGTAAAGATAATACTTTAAAAATATTAAAAGAATTAAAAGAAAAAGATCCAAGAGTTCATGTTATTTCATTTTCAAGAAATTATGGACAAGAACCAGCAGTAACTGCAGGTGTTAAAGAGGCACATGGAGATGCAGTAATAATTATGGATGCAGACTTACAAGATCCACCTGAAATAATTTATGATTTATTAAAATATTATGAAGAAGGATATGAAGTTGTTAATGCAAAAAGAGTAGATAGAAAGAAAGATACTTTCTTAAAAAGATTTACTGCAGAACAATACTATAATGTTATATATAAGCTTTCTGGTAAAATTAAAGTTCCTAAAAATGTCGGTAATTATCGTTTGATTTCTAGAAGAGTTGTAGATATATTGAATGCATTACCAGAAAAGAATCATGTCTTTAGAGTAATGGTTCCTTATGTTGGTTTTAAAACTAAAGAAGTTGAATTTGTTAGACCTGCAAGACCAAAAGGAGAAACAAAATATAACTTTAAAGCTATGTTCCGTTTGGCAGGTGATTCTATTACATCATCATCACTTCAACCACTTCTTTGGAGTTTTAAATTTGGAATAGGATTAAGTGCAATTTCATTTATTGCTTTAATTATCTGTATTGTATTTTATATATTACAAAAAAATAGTGTATATCCATTTCAAGTTTGGGATAATACATTCTTTATAACTATATCAGTAATTTTATTAATGTTTGGATTATTATTTATATTCCTAGGTATTGCAAGCCAATATATTGGAAGAATTTTTACAGAAGTTCAAAATAGACCAATGTATTATATTGATGAAAATCTTGATAGTAATATAGAAGAAATTAATAACAAGGATTAATATTTATGAAATTAAATAAAGAAGAAAAGAAAATATTAGATGATTATTTGAAAGAAATGGATGAAAGAAAAAGATTATCAAAAAAAGAAATTGAAAATCTAATAAATGAAATACAAAATGATCCATATACTTCATATAGAACATTAATACAAAGTCATCTTTATTATGCATATGATATTGCAAAAAAATATGAAGTTGAAGAATTAACAATTTTAGATTTGATTCACGCTGCGAATGAAGGACTTGAAATAGGTGTAACATCTAATAAATATAAAGATTATGATTCTTTTATAAACAAAATTGATAAAGCAATTAAAGATTCAATTAATTTAGTTTTATCGTATCTTTAAAAAGTCTTTTAATTTATAAGAATTAGATATATATTATTCCATGTTATGGGGGGTAATATAATGAACAAAGTTGATGAAAAAAGAAGAGAGAAGATATTAAATGGAAATTTATTTTCTATTGTTTTTACAATATGTCTTCCTCTTTTTATATACAATCTTTTTAATTCATTATATAGTTTTGTTGATACGATAATGGTCTCTGAAATATCTATGGAAGGAGTCGCTTCTGTCGCGGCAATTTCACAAATAAAATCAATGTTTGAGGCAATAGGTGTAGGACTTGCAGGAGGTGCTTCAATTTTAATTGCTAAAACATTTGGTGAAGGAGATTATGAAAAGGGCAATAAAATAATTAAATCTTTAATGACACTTGCTATTATTTTTTCATTAGCTTTATGCTTGATTTGTATTCCATTTTCTAGTCCAATTTTATTATTATGTGGACTTGATAGCAAACTTTTAGGTATTTCGACAGGATATTTTATTATTCAAATAATTTGTTGTGTTGTTATTATGTTTAATAGCATTTTTATTGGGATTCAAAAAGCAAAAGGAGATACTAAATCTATTTTTTATTTAAATATTATTGCAATGCTATCAAAATTAGGACTTACTTCTTTCTTTATTTATGGCTTTAAGGTTAGTAATACTATTTGGGTAGCAATAGCTACTTTATTATCTCAATTAATATTACTTTTGATTTTATATTTTATAGTCAATAAAAAAGATTCTGTTTATAAGGCATCATTTGTTAATATCTTCTTTGATAAAAAAATAATAAAAGATATTTTATTAATTTCTTTTCCTATTATGCTTGGTAAATTTATTTTTGCATTTGGAAAAGTGTCTGTTAATTCAATGTGTAAATCATATGAAAATGGTGGAATGGTTGTAGGAGCACTTTCTATTTCAAATCATATATGTGGACTTGTAACATCCCCTACAGGGTCATTTGAAGATGGAGAAAGTGCGATAGTATCACAAAATCTTGGATGTAATAATAAAAAAAGAACATTAAAAACTTTTTATATCTCATTATTATATTCGTGTATTATAGGAATAGTTGGATATATATTAGTAAGGTTTGTTTTCCAAGATGCATTAATAAACATATTTTCTAAAACACAATCAGAATTAAATGGTATGACATCTATTGAATTTACTAATTTAATTAAAATGATTAATGATTATGATACACTTTCAATAATAGCTCTTTCATTTAATAGCGTTGTTTTAGGTTTATTATATGGATATGGTAAAACAAAGACTACAATGATTATTAATATTAGTAGGGTATTTGCTTTTAGAATACCAGTACTATGGATTTTACAAACATTTTTCCCGGAATTAGGCGCAAAAGGAGCAGGAATATCAATGGGTATTTCAAATATATTAATTGCAATAATGTCATTTGTTGTTTTAATAATATTTTTATTAAATGAATTTGTTTTTAAAAAGAAAAAAGAAAATCTTGTTAATGATAATTAAATAGTGTAAACAAATTTCCATTTTAAATATTAAGCATAGTATAAATACGAGGTGTTTATCATGCTTTTTTATTATTTTATTATTTCTACAGTATTTATTTTTTTGTTAACATCATTAGGAGCATTATTAGTTTTATTCTTTAAAAATGATATTGATTCAAAAAAGAGCGATTTATTTTTATCTTTTGCAGGGGGAATAATGTTATCTGCTTCTATATTTTCTTTGCTTATTCCATCACTTGAAAATGAAGGGAAATATAATGAATATAATTTACTTTTTGCGGTAATTGGTATTATTCTTGGAGCGTTATTTATTTTAATATTTGATGCTATTTTAATAAATAAAAATATAGATGATAAAAATAATAAATATAAAAAACTTTTTTTAGCAATGACCATTCATAATTTTCCAGAAGGTCTTGCTGTAGGTTTATCATTTGGTGTTGCAGTAACTATTAATCAAGAATTAAACTATTTAGCTCCACTTATGCTAGCTTTAGGAATTGGAATACAAAATTTTCCAGAAGGTGCATCGACTTCTTTTGCTATGTTTAATTTAATTAAATCAAAAAAGAAAGCGGCGTTACTTGGAATAATATCTGGTATTATTGAACCTTTTGCTTCATTACTCGGATTTGTTTTTGCTATATATTTACAAGATTTATTACCATTAATATTAGCAATTGGATGTGGGTCAATGTTATTTGTTGTAATAGATGAAGTGTTTGTAAATAAAGAGTCGATAAATGATTTAAAGAAGAATATTGTTTTTCTTTTTGGCTTTTTATTAATGATGATTTTAGATGTTTTATTAGGATAATATCATTTTATTAATGTTGAAATAATGATAATATTTTAATGAAGGTGATTTTGATGGAAGTATTAAATTTATTGTATTTTTCCTGTAATGTAATATTACCAATAGTTTTATTAGTATTACTTGGATATTTTCTTAAATGTATTAAGGTTTTTGATGATGTATTTTTAGATAAAGCAAATAAGATTGTTTTTAAGGTATTCATTCCTATATTACTTTTTTCAAATATTGCTTTTATTGATAAAGAAACATTTTCCTCTATTAACTGGGGATTATTGCTTTATTCTGTTATTGCAATTTTAGCGTTATTTTTATTAGGATTAATTATTGTATTATTATTTGTTAAAGACAATAAACAAAAAGGTGTAATTTTGCAATGTGTTTTTAGATCAAATTACGCGATTATAGGTATTCCATTATGTGAATTTATATGTTCTGGAATGAGTGATGAAATAAAAAGTAAAGCTATAGGAATTGCTACCATTATGGCAGCGGTATCTGTGCCTTTATTTAATATTTTAGCTGTTGTTTCTTTATCTATTTTTGACAAAGATTCTAATAATAAAATAAATATTAAAGATGTATTAAAAAAAATAATAACTAATCCATTAATAATTGGTGTATTAAGTGGATTAGTATTTTTAGGAATAAAATTCTTATTAATGAATGCTAATATAGATTTATCAACATCTAATATTTCAAACAACTTTATGTATAAATCGATAAAAAATGTTGCAAATATTGCTTCACCTTTTGCTTTAATTATTTTAGGTGGAAGATTTAAATTTTCTAGTGTTAAAAAATTAGCTCCTCAAATAATATTGGGTACCAGTTTAAGAGTTGTTTTTGTTCCATTAATTACGCTTTCTATAGGATATTTATTAAACTTTACTTCTAGTGAATTCCCTACCTTAATAGCGTTATTTGCTACACCTGTTGCAGTTAGTTCTGTACCGATGGCTATTGAAATGAAACAAGATGGCGATTTAGCGGGACAATTAGTAGTATGGACATCGATAACATCAATATTATCATTATTTATCATTATTTTGATTCTTTCGTCTATAGGAATATTTAGTGTATAGATAATAAGATAAGAATAGATATTAAACTATAAATAGTCTTTTATAAATCTAATAGAGTTTTCAATCCATGTATGAACTGATTCATATTTATCTGGATTATTTTTGCTACATGTTATTTCATTAGCAAGTGAAAGTCCATGATGCCCTTCAGGATAAAGATGGAATTCTACTCGAACATTATTTTTAATAAGTTGTTCAATTAGCATAACTGAATTTAATGGACTAACATTATCATCTTCAAATGTGCTCCAAATAAATGTCGGAGGAAACTTTTTTGTAATATGTTTTTCAATTGAAAATTTATCTATTAATTCTTTATTTCCGTTAGTTCTAATGTTACAAGTGGCTAAATGAGTATAATTAGTTAGAGAAATTACAGGATATGCTAGTAGAAGACCTTTAAATTTTAATTCATCAATATCACAATTTAATAATTTGCTATATGTTTCATCTTGATAAAAAAGACCTGCAGAAGCTGCAAGATGACCTCCAGCTGAAAATCCTAAAATTGATATGTGATCAATATCAACATTATATTTTTCAGCATTTCTTTTTATATATAAAATAGAAGCAAAAACTTCATCAACTGGATTTAATGGATGAAGAACTGGCTTTTGCTTTACAGTGTATGCTAGTATAAATACATTAAAATCTTCTTTTAAATATTGTAAGGCAATTGGTTCTGCTTCTCTTTGTGAGATAAATTTATATCCGCCTCCTGGTAAAATAAGAATAGTTTTTCTTTTTCTACCCATACTCCATTCATCAAAATTATCAGGACAATAAGAATAAAGTAATACATCATCTCCTCCATTTAATTGAGGATAATGTACTTTCAAATTGATATATTCATGAATCATAGTTTTCTCTCCAATAAAATTACTTACATAGAATTTATTTCTACATATTAATATTTTAAAATATCTTAAATTAATTTTTAATATTAACCTTAAATTTTTATTAATACTTTTTAAGTTATCAATCATTCTTATAAAATAATGCTTTTTAAAATATATAGTTTAAGTTTTAATAAATAATGATTATTAAAATTACGAAAAAATAATGCTTATCTTGTAATTTTTATTTATTTACAAAAATATAGTATTTATATATAATGAAAGTGTGAGGAGGGTAAATATTTATGAAAAAGAAATTACCTATTTTATTTTTACTAATTGGAGCATTAGGATTTACTAGCTGCGGAAGTTCTTCAAATGGACTTACACCTGGTAAATTACCAAAAGGCGGAACTGAAATTACTGCAGAAGAAATGGTTACAAAAATCAATGAAATGGATACAACATATAGTGATATTGAAGGATATTACTGCTCATTAAATATTGATGATATTTCATATAAAGCAAATTCTAGTTATCAAGTTGGGGCAAGTGATGATGCACAAGAATATAAAACGATTAGTGAATTTGGCTTATCTGGTAAATTTGAATCAGCGGGAAATATTATTAAATCTGAAAACAATGAAGATCAAATAAATGCTTATGCTAAAATTTATGATTTTGGATTTAAATATAAGAATGAAAACACTATTCCAGAAAATACATCTATTTTAACAAATAGTAACGTAGATATAGATTATTCAAATATGGCTGTCGCAACATATTTAACTAATGATAATTTATATGTTGATTTATCAAATGAAAATACAATGAAACTTATTGATGATTTAACAAAAGATGAAACAACTTCTATTACTATTAATATTCCAAGTAAATTTGTTATTGAAAACATTTCAAGTTTATTTGATGGAATATTAGCAATTAGTGATGATAGTTCAAATATATTTGATTTTACTTCATTAGATATTGATTTAGAAAGCGTATTAGTTTCATTAAAAGAAGAATTTAATGAATCTGTTAGCTATCAATCATTTGGAGAAAATGGTTTTGGTATTGCGGTTTCTATTTCTAAAGAAAAAATGATTAATTTCATGATCGAACAATATGTTGAATCTAATTATGGTGAAGATAAAACATATGAAAGTTTAACAGAAGCAGAAAAACAAGTTGTACTTGAATATACAAATCAATTTGAATTTAAAGCTATTGATGCATCTATATACTTTGATGGTGACAATAAAGTAATGGAACTTGCAACTAATATTGATTTTTCTTCTAATATAAAAATTGATGAAAATAGTCTTATTGGAAATGTTACTGGAACAAGTCAAAATGCTTTAGTTTTAAAAATATCAAGTTATCTTGATTTAAAAGGTAGAGAAATCACATTCCCAACTGATTTAAATGAGTATCAAGTATTTAATAAAGAATCATTTATATTTTAATTAGTAAAAATACCAATTAATTATTGGAAAAGATATAAAAATGCAACTTATCAAGTTGCATTTTTATTTACATCTAATTTATTTATCAATATATCTATTTAAATATTCTATATCATTTTCATCAGGGACAAATATATAAGGAGTATTTCTAGATAATTCATCATAATCAAAACCGAATCCTACAACAAAATCATTCCCAATTTCTTTTCCATAATAATCTAAAGAAAATGGAAGTTTTCTTTTACACTTTTTATCTAATAATGCAACTGTTGTAATACTACGTGGTGAATAATTATCTTGTAAATATTTTACTAAGTAATTCATTGTAAAACCAGAATCAACAATATCCTCTACTATAACGATATCTTTGTCTTTAATAGGAGAAGTTAAATCTTTTTTTAATACAATTGTTCCTGATTGTTCATTGCTTTGATAAGAACTAACTTGTATAAAGTCCATATACATAGGTCCATCATAATGTTTAATTAATTCCATCATAAAAGGAAGTGAACCTTTTAACACCCCAATAAAAATTGGTGCAGTGTTATTTTTAGAGAATTTTTCTTTTAACTTTAAGGCTAGATGCTTGCAAATATTAACTATTTCTTCGTGTGATAATATTATTTTTTTCATATGTTCCTCCTACTTAATAGCGAAATTATATAGTTATAATAAAGATTAATAAAGCATTTTTAAGAATTTATTTCAATAAAATATTGAATCATTATTTTTTGATATGGAGAATAATTTAGATACTCTCTAATTTCATAGCCATTATCATCTTTCCCACTTATAATTGTATCACTTTTATCATCATAAGAACCTGTTCCATCTTTTTGACCATTAATATTTAAATATAAATCATTTATAAATGTAGATATATTTTTTAATAGATCATGCTTTTCAAAATAATCATTATAATAAGAATTATCATTCCAAATGTTTTCATCGATACTTTTTAGTATTTCGATATAGTCGTTTGGATTAGTATATTTTTTAATTTCTAATAATCTAAAGAAACCTCTGAAATAACCAGAATATCTAACATAAGGATTAGAGGATGTTATACAAATATAAAGCGCTACCGTATTAGCGTCATCTTCTCTCATAACACCTTTTAAATGAGCAATTTCATGAGCCATTGTAAATGGTATATCAATCGATGGCATAGAAGAATTAATGTTTGCTTCTGAGGTAAAAGAAAAATCTACTCCTGTAATATGAAGTTCACTTAAAATAGGAGAAAACCATGATGCTTTAGGCCTTGCAGTATACGAATTAAAATAATCAAATTCATCTAATCTTTTCATTTCTTTTTCCATGATAGAAGCCATTTCATCAAAAGAGTATGGCATAATAGAAGCATTATTTTCATCCTTTTTAAATGTTTTTGATAAATTATTATAATCATTAATATAGTAATTAATCGCATCATTTAATAATTTATCTGATATTTTTTCTTCATACATAGGAAGTGGTAATGAATTCCTATAATATGCTACTCCTGAAGTTGATGTATATATTAAACATATTAACATAACATATGTAATTAATTTTAAAATCCAATCTAGCATTACTTTATATTTTTTTTTACAGATATTAATGATGATAAAAACTATCATTATTATAGATAAAATAATCATCGATAAAAATACTATTTCAAAAAAAGAAAAATAAAACATATTAGAAAAAAATCCAATAAATGTTATTATGATGTTATTTATTGTTTTAGTGTATAATTCTGCAAAAAAAGTATTAAATTTTAATACATTTAATATGATAAGTAATAAAAATATAGGTATAAAAATTATTAAATTTTTTGAATATCTTTTTTTCATTATTATCATTCCTTTCTTGTAAATCATAACACAAAAAAAATATAATGTATGTAGAAAAAGGAGTAATTGAAAAATGAAAAAGTTTTTTGAAGAATTTAAAACATTTATAACACGTGGAAATATAATCGATATGTCTGTTGGTGTTATTGTTGGTGGTGCATTTACCGCGATTGTTAATGGATTAAGTGATAATATTTTAAAACCTATTATTAACTGGATATTAAGTTTGATTTTAGGTCAAGATTCTTTAAGTGGTATTTACACATTTTTAAAAAAAGTATATGTTGGAGATACTCAAGAAATAGATTTAACAAATTCTATTTATATTGACTGGGGAGCATTTATTAATGCGATTATTAATTTCTTAATTATTGCATTTGTTTTATTCCTTATCGTTAAATCTATTAATAAAGTAGTTGATTCACAAAAGATGTTACAAGATATTGATTTAAGAGTAGCTTATAAACAAGAAAAAGGATTAAAACTTTCTAAAAGAGAAAGAAAATATTTAGAAATAAAAAAACAAAAAGAAATTGAAGAAAAGGCAAAACTTGAAGAAGAAATTAATAAACCAAAACCATTAACTACAGAGGATTTATTAATAGAAATTCGTGATTTGTTAAAAGACAGTAAATAAAATATATAAGGCATTTCTAAAAAAGAAGTGCTTTTTTGTTATTAAAACTATGTTTTAATAGTAAAAAAAACGATTTCTTGATAAAATGTTGTAGACTAAAGGAGCAAAAGTATGTGTTGTAGTATGGAAAATCAATTAATTAATTGCACAATTGCAAAAACAAATTTTAAAGTTAAAATGGTTTCTAAAATAATGAATTATCAATTTAAAAGATATGAGAATGATTTTAAAAGTGATGATTATGTTTATATTGAATCAAAAATTGTCGAAGAGATAAATGCTCCAAAAAAAGAGTATGATTCAAAAACAAAATTTTATGAATTGTATTATATCGATGATTATGTTGTTCAAATTTTAGTCGAGAATAATGAAAGATATGGAAAGATAACATATAAAAAGAATGAATGCTATATTGAAATGTTCGCAGGAGATCTTGATAGAAAAGAATACTTATTTTCAGAATATGCTGGAATGTATTATATATTAAAAAAACAAGAAGCAATTTTAATTCATTCATCATCAATTAAATATAAAGATTACGGTATATTATTTAGTGCACCAAGTGGAACTGGCAAATCAACACAAGCTAAGTTATGGAAACAATATGAAGATATTATTCAAATTAATGATGATAAAAACACTCTTTTAGAAGAAGATGGTGAATTATATATTTATGGTAATCCATGGTCTGGTAAATCTGTAATAGACAATAATACTAAGGCTAAATTAACTCATTTAGTATTTAATTATCAAAATAAAGAAAATGTTATTAGAAAAATATCAAAAAAAGAGCAAATGTTATTACTGCTTCCTCAAATTTCTAATACATCATTTATGTATGATAAAGCAAAATGGGATAAATTAACTACTTTATTACTTCAATGTGACGCATTCAAATTGGGTTGTACGATTTCAAAAGAGGCTGTTGAATTAGTGAAGAAAACTATAGAAGAATAAAAAAAGGAGATATATATGAAAGTCAATAAAAATTATTTATTAAAAGAAGTTGCGGGTGAATTCATGCTTGTATATCAAGATGAAAATAATGTAGATTTTTCTAAAGTTATTACTTTAAATGAATTAGGTGCATTTATTTTTAAATCAATTTCAAAAGATTTAAATGAAGAACAAATAGTTGATGCAATTTTATCTGAATATGAAGGCGCATCAAAAGAAGAAGTTGCAAAAGATGTAACAACTTTTATTGAAAAATTAAAAGAATTAGGAATTATTTATGCGTAAGGTTGAAGAATTTGCTCCTTTAATAGAAGAGGCTTTTTCAAATAACAAAACATTTAAAATGCCAGTTAATGGAGTAAGTATGCTTCCTTTTATAAATAAAAATCATTATGTTGTTTTAGATAAACCTAATGATTTAAAAAAGAATGATATTATTTTATATAAGAGGGAGAATGGTAAATATGTTCTTCATAGAATATATAAAGTCAAAAAAGGTTATTATCAATTATTAGGAGATAATCAAATATATAGAGAGTATCCAATTTATCAAAATCAAGTAATTGGTAAAGTTATTGAAGTTGTAAAAGGGGATAAGATTAATAATTTAAAAGGATTTAAATATAAATTATATTTATTCTTTTGGAGATTTAGACTTATAAGATTAGTTTGCTTTCCTTTTACAAGAAGAAAGAAGATTTAAAAATGAAAAGAAAAACTTATGTTGCTTTATTATCTATTATTAATGTTGTACGTTCTTTTTTACTTGTAGGACAAGCTTTTGTTTCTAAGTTTTTAATAGATGAAGCTGTTGCACTTGCTAAAAATAGTTCTTCGAGTTTTGATAATTTTATTATAATTAGTATCATTTTTTGTTGCTCTATTATAGTTAATATTTTCTTAAGTATTTTCTATTTTCAAATTAAAAATAAATTTGGCCTAAAGATAGAAGTAGAACTAAAGAAAAAGATATATGATTCATTATTAAAAAAAGATGTAGGAGCTTTAAAGGATTACCACTCAGGTGAATTATCTAATATATATTTAACAGACGTTATTAATATTAAAAGCGGTGTATGTGATATAGTCCCAAGTTTCTTTTTATATGGTTCAAGATTTATTTTAGCATTAATCGCGCTTGTTATATTAGATTATAAATTGCTATTTATTTTATTAATTCTTGGTGTCTTAGGTTTACTTGGAGCAAGAATCTATAATAAAAGCATGAAAAGAATACATCGTAAAACACTTGAAAATGATGGTAGTGTTAATGCATTTATGCAAGAAACATTTGAAAATATTAAAGTTGTTAAAGCTTTGGATGGGGAAAATGGTGTTTCTTTATCGCTTGAAGAAAGATTAAAAGAAAATTATAGATTAAAAAACAAAAGAAATAATATTGCATTATTTGGTAATGGTGGATTATTTGTTTTAATGGAAATCACTTCTACTTTTACTTTATTATATGGTGCGATTGCAATTGCATTAGGAAGTTTGACTTATGGTGATTTAACAGGACTTTTGCAAGTTGTATCTTATTTTGAATCACCAATTACTTCTATGTCATCAATATTAAGCAAATTAAATGCATATAAAGCAAGTGTAGAACGTGTAGAGGCTATATATGCATTAAAAAATGATGATAAGCAAATCGATATTAATGATTTTGATAAAATTGTTATAGATAATATAACATTTAAATATGATAAAGAGATATTTAAAGATTTTTCGTTAGTAATTGAAAAAGGTAATACGGTACTTTTAAAAGGCCCTTCTGGCGTAGGTAAATCTACATTATTTAATCTTCTTTTAGGCTTTATTAAGCCTGAAAAAGGAGAAATATATGTTATATATAAAGATAAAAAGTATCCTATTTCTAGCGTAAGAAAATTATTCTCATATGTTCCTCAAGAGAATATTCTCTTTAGTGGTACAATCGAGGATAATATTAAAATATATGTTGATAACATAGATGAAGAAAAACTAAATAAAGCTTTATCTATCGCAGAAGTATATGATGAGATAATGGCAAAACCAAATAAATTAAAAACTAAACTAGTAGAAAGAGGTAGTGGACTATCTTTAGGACAAATTCAACGTATACTTCTAGCTATTAGTTTATTAAAAGATCATCCTATTTTATTATTAGATGAATTTACTTCTGCGCTTGATAAAGACTTAGAAAAAAAGATTGTTGAAAATATTTCTTCACTAAATAAAACAAAGATTATTATTACACATAGAGATATTGATGCTAAAAATGCTAAAATAGTATATATAGGAGAACAAAATGGATAGTAAAGATAAAGAATTATTGTTTTCAATTATTAAAGCTGGAATGTTAAATCAAAAGATTGACTTAAGTGAATTAAAAGAAGATTCTGATTTAATGCGTATTATTAAAGAACAAACATTTCAACCATTTTTGTATTATATTTCAAAAGATATAAGATTTAAAAAGTATTATTTATCATCTTTCTTAATAATTGAGCAATTTGAAAAACTAGGCTCTAAAATTAAGAAAATATTTGATGAAAATGGAATAGATCATATTTTCTTAAAGGGATACACTTTAAGAAATCTTTTCCCAGATAAAGCGTTAAGATTATCAGGAGATATAGATGTTTTAGTTAGAAATAAAGATTATAAAAAAGCTAAAGAAGTATTATCAAATAATGGTTTTGTTTTTGATGATGAGTGTGAACATCATGCTGGATTTAAAATCAATAATATAGAAATAGAACTTCATAGAAAACTATTACCTCATACAGATAAATTTGCATCTTATTTTGAAGATGCATGGAATCATGTTATTAATGACAATAATCATACATTTGTATTTGAAAATGAATATAATTTCTGCTATATCTTGGGACATTATATTAAACATTTATATCGTGGTGCAGGTTTAAGAGAATTATGTGATGTATATGTTATGCTAGAAAAATTGAATTTGGATTTTTCTAAAATAGATCCATTCTTAAAAAAATATAACTTAGAGAAGTTTTTTAATACAGTTTTAAATGAATTAAATATTTTATTTGATTATAAAATAATGCCATTTGAAATTAATAATGCCGCGCATAATCTAATTGATTTCTCTATTGATTCAGGAATACATGGTAATGGCGCAAAGGGAGATCAATTAATTAATTCACAAAGAAATACATCAGATAATAATAGATTAAAATATTTATTATCGCGTTTATTTATACCTGTTAAATCTATTTTTACATTATATCCTTGGACTAAATCAATTATCTTACTTCCTTTAGGATATATTGTTAGATTTTTTCATTTATTGTTTAAAAGAAGTGACATGTTAAAACATGTTATTAAATCAGAAAAGTTTGAAAAAAACACACTTTTTGAGGATATAGGATTATAGTATTATGAAAAATTTTAATTTATTAACCATTTTATTTTTATCAATTTCACTTACAAGTTGTGATATATCTATCAATACAGGTAGTAATACCTCTAGTGATAATGTTAGTAGTGAAATTGATAGCTATTTGTCAATTTCCTCTAGTGAATTAGTTAGTAGTGAAGAATCATCATATAGTTATTCTTTAAGTGAATCATCATCATCTTCTAGTTCACTATTTTCATCGAGTTATTATTCTTCATCTTCGTTAAGTAATTTTTCTGTTAAAGAGGATGGAAAATATACTGATGTTGAATCTGTTGCAATGTATATTGTTACATTTCATAAATTACCATCTAATTACATTTTAAAAAGCCAAGCTGATGATTATGATAATTCATATTCAATTGGTGGAGATTATTTCGGTAATAAAGAAGGCTATTTACCATCATCTTATAATGGTTGTTATAGAGAATGTGATATTAATGCTAAAAAGAATAGCCGAGGTAAAAAGAGAATAGTGTATGAAATAAGAACGTATAGAATATTCTATAGTGAAGATCACTATAACAATTATAGAGAGTACTATGGATATAAATCTTGGGGAGACTTATTTGGTAAGTCTAATGATATTTATTGATTAATATCTAGTAACAACATATTTACATTAAATATTTGGATATTCTTATTCTTTGAGCTATCACTCTTTGATTAACGTATTAA
>CAYVZF010000036.1:0-15129 GCA_964456095.1 uncultured Erysipelotrichaceae bacterium | reverse complement strand
AACATTTAAATTAAACACATTTATCAATATTGTTAATATTACTTATCAATAGCGCTATCTAAGTAATTAAAATTACTAATGATATTATCATTTAATGATTTTAATATTTCTTCCAATCCTTTTATTGAATTTAAATAATCATTTGTATCCATTATAGATGAACATGAATGAATATTTCTTGCAACTAAACAATAAGTCATTGTAGGAATCCCACTTAATGATTTATGAACACTTCCTGCATCTGTTCCTCCAGGTGAAATAAAGTATTGATAAGGAACATTAGCATTATCTAAACAATTCTTTTGGAATTTAATAATATCTTTTCTTGCAATCATATTAGCGTCCAATACTCTTATAAGAACACCTTTACCTAATTTTCCAAATTCAGTAGTATTACCATCAGTATCATATGCTGCAGAAACATCTAATATAATAGCAAAATCAGGTTTAATAAAATTAGATGCACAAAGAGATCCACGTAATCCTACTTCTTCTTGACATACTCCACCAATATATAAATCATAATCTAATTCTTCATTAATTAAATCATTCATTGCAATTAAAGAAGTAGCTAAACCATATCTATCATCTATTGCTTTTGCTAAAATTCTTTTATCATTATTAATTAATGAAAAATCCCCTTCTAATATAATAGAATCTCCAATTTGAATACCATTATTTAATGCATCATCGGAATTAATAAACCCAAAATCAAATATCATATTTGAAATTGGTGTTTTTTCATTAGAAGAATTATTTTTTAATAGATGTGGTGGTAAAGCACATACTGAACCATAAAACTTCTTTCCTTCACCATTTTTTAATATTGCTCTATTAGATAAAATAGTTTCAGAATTAAATCTTCCTAAAGGATTTACCATAACTGAGCCATTTGGAAGTATTTTTCTAACCATAAATCCAACTTCATCCATATGTCCAATAACTAATACTTTTTTAGCATTTTTATTTTTTGATTTTTTTAAGCCATATATATTTCCATATGGATCTTTTAATATTTTTAAATTTAGTTTTCTATACTCTTCTTTTAAAAATAATTCTACTTCTTCTTCATTTCCAGAAGGACCAAACATATTTGTTAATTGTTCTAAAATTTCTAATTCTTTCATACATTACTCCTTTAAAGCTATCACTCGATTTATATTAGTTCCTAAACTTCTAAACTTAGTTTCATATTCAGTTTGTGCATCAAAATTATCTAAGCCATCATAATCATTTGTAAAAGATATTACTTTAAATTTTGAATTATTTAAATACTCTAATGAATCATTGAATAAATCAATATTATCTGTTTTAAAAATCAATTTACCACCTTTTTTTAATAATCTATAATATTGATTTAAAAATGTCGGATAAGTTAATCTTCTTTTATGATGCCTTTTTTTAGGCCATGGATCAGAAAAATTCAAAAATATACATTCAAATGTTTCATCAGGTAATTTTTCAAATAGTAAAGAAATATCACAAGCAAAAAATCTTAAATTATTAATTGAATTCTTTTCGATGTATTTACATGCAATCGCAAGTGCTGTTTTTTGAACTTCAACACCAATAAATTCATAATCTAAATTATTTTGTGCCATAGAGGATAAAAATCCTCCTTTTCCTGAACCAATTTCTAATACTTTTTTTGTCCCTTTTAAATTATTAAGTAACGAGTCTAATTCATCTTCTTTTAATATTAATTCGTCGCGGTCCTCTAAAAGAGGATCCATCCATTTTCTTTTTCTTAATCTCATAGTCTACCTAGTGCATCGATCGCATGTGCATATATTGCCATTGAATCTAATAAATCGTCAATTGTTATCGTTTCATTTGAATTATGAATTCTATCATCTCTATTAGGAAAATGAGAACCAAATGCTAAAGTATTTTTACTTTCTTTTGCATACGTTCCTCCTCCAATAGTCATAGCTTTTGACTCATAATCACCTGTTTCTTTTTGGTATACATCCATTAAAGTTTGAACCATTTTTGAATTAGGATCTATTAATAAAGGATCACTTACACTTAATATTTTATGATTGCCAATTCCTAATTTATTTAATGTATCTATTACTTCATATGGGTTAACATTTTCAGGATATCTAAAGTTAACTGTATATTTTAAAAGACCATTTTTATAATTAATTAATCCTAAATTATATGTTGTTTCATGTAGTAATTCTGATTCAAAATATGTTCCAAGATTTTTTCCACATGAATCAAAATAATAAGATGGAATAACATCTAACAAAGGATTTTTTAAATAAATAGACAAAAATCTTAATAATACAAGCGCAGCATTAATGCCAAGAGATGGTGTAGATCCATGAGAAGCTAAACCATAAACTATTAATTTATATTTCCCTTCTTGTATTGTTTCTAATTCATAACTACATCCAGTAGCTTTGAAATATTTATCCGCGGTATCTTTTAAATTACCATTAGTATTTAAAATAACGTATGCTTCATCAATAACGCTGTTTGCAACAACTCCCCCATTAATTTCTTCAATATTTGAAGGATATTTTATATTATATTCCACTTCATAATTAGCAATTCCTTTTTCGCCATATATTAATGGAAATTCTCCATCAGGTGTAAATCCATATTTAGGATATTCTTTTTTTAAATTATTAAAATAATATTCTAAACAAGTAGATCCTCTTTCTTCATTACCACCAATTACTAATTTAACTTTATATCCATCAATTAAATTATTCTCTTTTAATGCACATAAAGCATAAAATGCCGCTAGTGCAGGTCCTTTATCATCTGAAGTACCTCTTCCATACATTTTATTATTACTAATATCGCCTGAAAATGGTTCAAATTCCCATGTACCTGAAACAGGTACAACATCAGCATGTGCATAAATACCAATTAAATCACCATCACCAAAGCTAATTTCCGTACAATACCCATCGCATCTATCAACGCTAAAACCTTTAGATTCAGCAAGAGAAGCAATAAACTCTAATGCATTAGCAACTTCATTACCAAATGGTTTATCCTTTGATACTGTGCTTTCATCATAAATAGAAGGGATTCTAATCCATTCTTTTAGATTTCTAATTACTTCTTTTTCATATTTTTTTACAATTTTTTTATAATCCATTTTTCTCTCCTACAACAAATAATATATAAACATATTTTGTTAATATATTTCAAATAATATGCTAAATTAATTTTTCAATATCTTCATATCCTCGTTCTATTTTGAATAATTCTTCATAATTTATAAATTCATTATTAGAAAAATTCATTTTAATAACAAGTGGCATACATAATTTATACTTCAAAAAATCTTCATAATTAAAAGAATTATCAAAATAATGAAGTAATGCACATAAACAGGTACCATGATACCCTATTAAAATAGTTTTATTCTTATAATTAACTAGTATATCATTAATAACTTCAACATTCCTTTTAATACAATCATTTAATGATTCACCATTTTCACATTTAAAATCAAAATCATGCCATTGTTTATAAAAGAATTCATTTATATCAATATTTCTATTACCATACATTCGTTCTTTTAATTTATCAATTTTTATAATATCTAGATTATTTTTATTAGCAATTTTTTCAATTGTTTTATAACTTCGTTTATATGGTGAAGAAAATATTACATCAAATTTAATTTCTTTTAGATAATTAAATACTTCAAGCGCATCATTTTCACCGATTTTAGAAAGAGGTCTTATGTAATTATCTTTTATATTCAAATCTGGTTGAGCATGTCTTACAAAATAAATATTTGTCATTTTTTCACCTCTTGCAAAAATTATATATAAAATATAATTTTTATTCAATTACGGGAAGTAATATATTAAGAAATAAAAACTCTTGAATCATTACAAACAAGAGTTTAATAAACCAATTATCTATGTTTTGCGTAGAACGCAACACCAATATTTGATGGTCCGCAGTGAGAACCAGCAGTTGGATTAACTGGGACAAATTCAATATCTAAATTAGCACCAAATTTATCTTTTAACATTCCAGCAAATTCTTCAGCCGTTTCAAGTGCATCAGAATGTCCAATTATAATTTTGTGTTTATCAATATCAACTTGTAATTCTTCTACATATTGCATTATTTTATTTAATGTATTTTTCTTTCCACGAGCTTTACTAATGCTTTTCATTTTACCATCTTCACCCATATTAATAATTGGATGTAATCCAATAATATTGCCCATAAAAGCTGCAAACCCAGTTACACGACCACTTCTTTTGAAAAAAGATAAATCATCCGCATAAAAATAAACTGCATAATGATCAACTTCTTCTTTAGCCCAATTTAATATCTCATCAATCGATTTACCAGATTTAAATAAATTAGCTACTTCTTTAACAATTAAATTACTTAATATTGTTATCCCCTTAGTATCAATAGTATATAATTTTCTATCTGGATATCTTTCTAATAAATCTTGATATGCTATGTGCATAGCGTTAAACGTTCCACTCATTGCTTCAGAAAAATGAACATATAAAATATCATGACCAGCTTTAAAAAAAGGTTCAAAATATTCACAATATTCTTGTGGACTTATCGCACAAGTTTTTGGCATAGTGCCATTTCTTAATAAATCATAAAATTGATGAAAATCAAAACTATCAGATTCTCTATAAGGATAATACATTCTATCATCAATCATATATGGCATTGATATTAAATTATATCCTAATTCACGAGCTTCTTTAGGTGTGATATCAGTATCTGTATCAGTAAATAAAACTATCATTAACTTCCTCCTTCATTTACATTCATGAGTTAATAATATCTTTTATAAAGATAAATTTCAATAATTATACAAAATCCAACAAAATTAGACATTTTTTATTAAATATTTTACGAGCAAAAAGTTTAAGTGATTTTAACCATATATATTATTGACATAAATTAATTTAATAACTATAATAAAACAAATGTTGCAAAACAAATGTTTTCAATTAAAAGGAGATTTATATGCCACCTAAACCTAAATTTACAAAAAAACAAATTATTAACAATGCATTAAAAATTGTTTCAAAGAAAGGTATTAATGCACTTACTGCAAGAGAACTTGGAAAAAAGTTAGGAACTACACCAAGGCCAATATTTACATTATTTACTAGCATGGAAGAATTACAGAATGAAGTAAAAAAAGAAGCCATGAATATTTTTGAAAACATGGATGCAAATAATCATAATGATATACCATTATTTAAAAAAATAGGTATTAAAATGATTATATTTGCAATTAAAGAGCCTAAATTATTTCAATTATTATTCATGCAAGAAAATATAAATACAAAATCTTTTGATGACATGTATATAGTTCTTGGAGATGACGCAAATAAGTGTATAGAAGCAATTGAAAATGATTATTCATTAAATAAAGAAGATGCAAAATTATTATTTGAAAATATGTGGATATACACATATGGTATCAGCGTTTTATGTGCGACAAAAGCATGTAATTTTAATGAAGAAATTGTTAGTGAAAAATTAACAATACAATTTAATGCAATAATGTTATTAATCAAAAATAAAAGGATCTAATTATTAATGTATAAATCTATATGTCATGCCGATTGTTCAAATTGTAATTTAAGAAATAATTGTTTAGGATGTAAATCAACAAATGGATGTCCATTTAATAAACAATGTTTCATAGCAAAATATATTTTAATTGGTGGAATGAAAAAATTTGAATTATTTAAAAATAAATTAATTGATGAAATTAATTCAATTAATATTGAAAGTATGCAAAAAGTTAATGGATTATATCCAATGGTTGGTAAATTCATTAATTTTAAATACAAATTACCTAATGATAAAATGATTAATTTCTTAAATGACACAGATATATATTTAGGTTGTAAATCAAAAAACATTTTTGATGATAATGATAAATCATTTTATGGAATAGTTGCAAATGAAAATTTTATTTTAATATGTGAGTATGATGAATATATTAATGATCCAGAAATAATTATATACAAAAGGAGATAAATTTTATGAAAGTATTAGTTTTAAATGGAAGTCCAAAAAAAGATAAAAGTGATACAATGCACATTACAAGAGCATTTCTAAAAGGAATGAATGAAGTTGAAAAAAATACTGTTGAAATTATTGATGTAATCGAAAAAAATATTAACTATTGTAAAGGTTGTTTTACATGTAAAAAGAATGGAGGAACATGTATATATAATGATGACATGAAAGAAATACTAAAAAAAATATTAAGTGTTGATATATTAATATTTAATTTTCCATTATATTGTTTTGGAATGCCAGCACCACTTAAAGCATTAATAGATAGAACACTACCTTTTTCCTCAATGATGATGAGAAAAATAAATGATAAATATGAACATATTGAGCAAGCAGATTTTAAACATTTAAAATATGTAATGATATGTGGATGTGGTTTCCCAAATAGTAAACATAACTTTGAACCAGCGATCGAACAATTCAAACTATGTTTCCCTAATAATCATACAATTATTACAATTAGTGAAAGTCCGATGTTTAATGTTATTGAAGCAAGTAGTATAACAAAGCCAAGATTAGATTTAGTATATTTGGCAGGAAAAGAATATGCCGAAAAAGGATTTATTAATAATGAACTATTAGTTAAAATTGAATCACCTATGATTGATGAAGATTTATATGCAAAAATAGCAAATGGAGAGATGTAATATAATTAATTTAATTAGAATCTTAAATAACGACACACCATAGATTTTTAATAATTATTTAAAAATATTGTTAATAAAAAAAGAAGTCATTATAATTTATTAGTATTTTTAAATACTAAATGAGGTTAATTTATGGAAAGAAAAGTTGGTACAATTTCAAGAGGAATTAGATGTCCTATCATAAGAGAAGGTGATGATTTAGTTAATATTACAGTTAGTAGCGTTTTACAAGCTGCAGAAAGTGATAATTTTACATTAAGAGATAAAGATGTTATAGCATTAACTGAATCTATTGTAGCAAGAGCACAAGGTAATTATGCAACAATAAATGATATTAAAATAGATGTCAAAAACAAATTAAAATCAGATACAATTGGTGTAATTTTCCCTATTTTATCTAGAAATAGATTTGCAATTTGTTTAAAAGGTATTGCATTAGCTGCAAAAAAAATAGTATTAATGCTTAATTACCCAAGTGATGAAGTTGGTAATGCATTATTAAGTTTAGACCAAATAGATAACGCAGATATTAATCCATATAAAGATGTTTTAACACTTAAAAAATATCGTGAATTATTTGGATATAACGTCCATGAATTTACTGGTGTAGATTATATAAATTATTATGAATCAATAATTAAAGAAGCAGGTGCTAAGGTTGAAATAATCTTTTCAAATCAACCAAAAACAATTTTAAACTATACAAAGAATATAATAAACTGTGATATACATACTAGAAAAAGAACAAAAAATATTTTATTAAAAAATGGTGCTGAAGTTGTATGCAGTTTAGATGATATATTAACATTTTCTATAAATGGAAGTGGTTATAATGAAACATATGGTTTATTAGGTTCAAATAAATCGACAGAAGATAAAATAAAATTATTTCCAAGAAATGCCGATTCACTTGTTAATAATATACAAAAAGAAATATTTAATAAAACAGGAAAACATGTTGAAGTTATGGTTTATGGAGATGGAGCATTTAAAGACCCTCAAGGAAAGATTTGGGAATTAGCGGACCCAGTAGTATCACCATTCCATACTAATGGATTAATTGGAACACCAAACGAACTTAAACTTAAGTTTTTAGCGGATAATGATTTTAAAGATTTATCAGGAGAAGAATTAAAAGAAGCAATTTCAAATAAAATAAAGAATAAGCAAAATAATTTAGTAGGGAATATGGCTTCGCAAGGAACAACACCTAGACAAATTACCGATTTAATAGGCTCTTTATGTGATTTAACTTCTGGTTCTGGTGATAAAGGTACTCCTATAGTATTAGTTCAAGGTTATTTTGATAATTATACAAACTAATTATTAATACTATATTAATTTTAGTCATTAACATTATAAAATGTGATATTATTTTATTCAGAATTTACTATATAAAAAATTTAAAAAAAGTTTAATCATTTCAGTTTTATCATACAATTTAAGCTATTATTTAACTATAATAATATTTTGCATTATTTTTGCATACATTTTGTTATATTTAATATTTTGCATTAACACAAAACCCGACGATTGGCTGTTTTTTAATCCGACGATTGGCTAAAACTGCTTATAACAAAAATATAATAGTCTATATAATAATTGTTTAAAATAAAATTAATATTTATTACAATCTATAAATTATGTTACTATAATTTAGGTGAAAAAAATGATTATTAAAAAAACAAAAGAAATTAATGAATACATTAATAAACTAATAAATATTAATAATGAAGTAATTGATTCTATAGATATTATCAACACATATTTAGGCAATTATTCATCATTAATTAATAAAAAAAATATTGATAAGATTAAAAGTAATTACTCAATGAATGATGATAAAGCTATATATTTTTATATGCTTAAATCATTAGGAATAGAAAAGAATGATCCATATATTAAAAGAATTGAAAAAGATTTAAGTTTTAATAAAATAACTAAATTAGATAAGGAAATCTATCTTAACAATCCATTTTTTAAAAATGTTAAGCCCAGAGTATATAATAAACAAAATTGGTCTATTTGTTATGATAAATATATGCCTTATGAATTATTTTTATGTAACGATGTAAAAGTTAATAATAACTTTTATTTTAGCGAATATACTCCATTAGGTTTTTTTGACGAAGAATTCGAATACTTAACAATAAAACAAAACGATACTACTTGGATGTTAATTTCACCACATGAAATTAATACAATGCAAAACTTAATAGATAAAGCACATGGAAATGTTTTGATATATGGATTAGGACTTGGATACTATGCTTATATGGTATCTTTAAAAGATAGTGTTAATAATATAATAGTTGTTGAGAAAGACAAAAATGTTATAGATATATTTAATAAATTTATTTTTCCTTTTTTTAATCAAAATAACAAAATTACAATTATTAATGATGATGCATTTAGTTATAGTAATAATAAAAATAATATGAATGACATCGATTATGCATTCATTGATATTTATCATAATGTAAATGATGGAATTAAAACATATATTGATTTTTTACATATTGAAGATAATTATAAACATATTGAATTTACATATTGGATAGAAAAATCATTACTTAATTCTATAAGAAGATGTTTAATCACTCTTTTAATAGAGGAATATAATAAGTTTGATGAAAACTATTATAAAAATAGTAATAACACATTTGATTCAATTATATATAAATTACATACTTTACTTAGTAACAAAATTATTAGTAATCCAAATGACATTAATGAATTATTAAGTGACGATAATATTAAAAAAACTATTAAATCTCTTTAGTATTATTTATTATTTCAATAGTTTTTTCAAAAATAAACTCAACAGCTTTTTTTCTAACTATATTTCTACCTAAATTAGTAAAAAATTCAGTAAAGGTATATATTTCATTTTTTATTTTTAAACCAAAACAGACCATTCCAATTGGTCTATTTTTTTCTTCTCCAGTAGGGCCCGCTAAACCAGTAATAGAAATACAAACTTCACTGTTTGTTAATAAAAATAATCCTTCAGCCATTTCTTTTGCTACTTCTTCACTTACAACATTATATTTTTTTATTGTTTCTTTTTTTACTTTCAAATATTTTTCTTTAGATTCATTAGAATAAGTCACTAACGATTCATTTAATACTTTTGAAGCATCTGGAACGTCTACAATTTCACTTGCACACATTCCACCAGTACAAGATTCCGCGAATGAAATATGCAATCCTTTTTCTATTAACAAACTAACTAATCTATAATTAACACTTTCCATATATTTTCCTCAAAAGTATTTTAGCACTATGATATTATTTTTTCAAAAAATATATACCCAATTACTACGATTAGAATTATTAATAAAAGTATTGTTATAAATTTTTGTATATAATAACCTTTTTCAAATACTTCATAATCTTCATCTCTTAATTCAATATTTTTTTTATCAATTTTATCTTTTATTTTGTCAAAATTATTATTTTTTTTATACTCATCAAAATCATCATCTTTATTCATAAAATTACCTCTTAACCTCAAAGATAATTGTAAACTATATATAAATATATTAAGTAAAAATTATCACGACAAATATCGCTTACATTCGACAAATAATATTTAAATAAATTGATATTTTTTTATAATAATTGTAAAAAAATACAATAAAGCATATTATTTACTTGTTAAGAGGTTATATATGAAAGAAAGTAAATACCCATTCCTTTTTGTACATGGTATGTTTTTTAAAGATTTTGTCTTTATTAAAGCATTTGGAAATATAGATCTATTTTTAAAAGAAGAAGGATATAGAGTTTATACAAGTTTAAATGATGGTATGGGTACGAGTGAAACTAATTCATATCAAATTAAAGAACAAATTTTAAAAATTCTTGAAGAAGAAAAAACAGATAAAATTAATTTAATTGGATATTCAAAAGGTGGATTAGATATAGCTTATTTAGCTTCTAATTTAGGAATAGAAGATAAAATAGCCTCTATTACGATGATATCAGTCCCATTTAAAGGGTCTCCAATATGTCACTTTAGTACAAATGTACCTTATATATTTTTTGCTCCATTTGTTTATTTTGTAAATTTTATGTACAAAAACTTTTTTTTAGATAGTTATCCTAATTGTTTACAAGCATTTAAAGAAATGCGCATTCCAGAAAACAATGAAATATGTCTTAAAGATATTGAATTTACAAAAAAAATATATACACAAAGTTATTCAACAGAAATTAAAAGCATTTTCGCAGATAAATATATGATATTTCCTGCATTTATTATGAAATATTTTCTTGCTAAAAATAAAGAAATTGATGGTTTTTTAATCAAAGATTCCGCTAAATTCATTAATTATAAAGGTGATTGTATAAAAGGTGAAGATTATTCACATACCGAAATTGCGGATTTTTTAACTAGCAAAAAAAAGAAAAAGAAAATGTTTGAATTTTGGATTAATCTTCTTGATGACTTAATAGATAAAGGATTTTAAATTATTTTAAAATCTTTTTAATTATTTTAAATTGTAATCTTTTAGGTAAAAAACTTAATAATTTTAATAATGGATTTCTATTTATTGAGTATGAAAATTTTGGTTTTTTCGTATTATATATTTTAAATACTTTATTTGCTAATTTATCAGTAGAAATATTTTTAGTTTCAACATTATTAACTATTTTTTTAAATCTTTCAGCATTACAAGTATATAATTCTGTTTTATTACAAAACTTATCTAATTCATTTGTTGAAACATCTAACATATCTGTCTTAATAGCGCCCGCGCGAAGTGTCGAAACATATATATCTAGAAGTTGTAATTCCATTTTTAAAGAATAACAATATTTATCAAGAGTAGACTTTGTAACTGCATAAATACCTGTAAATGGCAAAGGATCTAAAGTTGCAAGTTCACTAGTTATAACTATTATTCTACTTCCTTTTCTTAATAAAGGAATAAAAGTTTTATTTATTAAATACGCTCCAAAAACATTTACATTAAATATTTTATTAAATCTATTATAGTCAATTTCCACTAAAGAATCCATCATATAAATTCCTGCAAAATGAACAATAGAATATAATTCATTAGTATATTCTTTAATTATATCAAATGCTTTTTTTACACTTTCATTTGATGTTACATCACATTTTATATATTTTACATTCTCTTCGTCTTCTATTTTATTAATATCTAAAGCAAATATAAAAACATCTTCTTTTTTTAATCTTTCTATAAAACTTTTTCCCATTCCACCACTTGAACCAGTTACAACAACATATTTCATAAAAGCACTCCTCATATTAAAAGCAATATAAATTATATCAAATTTTATTAATTATAGTTTTAATAATTAAAAATATTTTTCTAAAGAGTATAATTAACTTGTTAACGAGGGTTTTTTATGAAAAAAAAATATTTTATTTTATTATCTTTATTACTTATTTCATGTAGTGATATAAATAATTCAAGTAAAGATTTATCAATAAATAGTACAGATGATACTTATTCAATTAATTCAATTTCTAATGAAATAAATAGCTATTGTTCTTCAAATGAAGAATCATCAAATATCTCAAGTAATAATTTAACAATAAATAGTACGAATGAGTTATCATCAATTAATTCAATTTCTAGCGAAAATGAAACAATTTTAACAAATGAAGAAAAAATTAATAGATTATTAAATGGAGCAACAATTAATGATAATAACTTTATTGAATATTATAAAAAATTAGATATTAATAATAACGAAATATCTTCTAAAGCAATATATGCTTCTCCTGATGGAAATGGTGAAGGAACATATTCTAATCCATATTCATTACAAGATGCTTTAGATAATGTTAAAAGTGGTGAAACTCTGTATTTACTAGAAGGCACATATTTTCCAGAAAATAACGAGGGTTTCTTTATAACAAAATCCGGAAATAGTAATTCATATATAACAATTAAAAATTATCCTAATGCTAAAGTTACTATTACAAATAACGCAAATAGTAATGAATTATATGGTTTTCAATTAGATCCTAATGTCTCGCATTTAATAATTGAAGGTTTAGAGATTGCAAACATTAAAGCACAAAATGCTTATGGCATTGCTATATGGGGAAATAATCAAAATCATTTAATAATAAGAAATAATCATATACATAATATCGAAACAACATCAAAAGATCCTGAGCATGACGAAGATTCAAGCGCAAATGGAATATTAATCGATGGTGAAAACAAAAAATCCGTTTCAAACGTTATTATTTCAGATAATATTATTGAAAATAATGTTACTGGATGGGCAGAATCTCTATCAATCGCTGGGAATTGCGAATATATATATGTATTAAATAATACTTTAGATAATAATACTAATATTGGCATTGATTTTTTTGGTAATGCAGAATATTGTAAAGATTCATCTTTAGATCAACCTAGATATTGTGTCGCTGCAGGAAATAATATAAGTCGTTCAATATGTTCTTATGCAGATTGTGCAGGGCTTTATGTAGATGGAGCAAGAGATATAATATTACAATATAATAGAATTAGTAATTCATTATATGGTATTGAAATTGGTAGTGAAGAGAAAAAAGAAAATACACCTGTTAAAAACATAATTGTAAGAGGTAATATATTAGAGGACAATAAAGTACTTTCTATTAGAGTAGGTGGTTATGAACAAGATAAAACCGGAATTGTTTATGATACATATATTTATAATAATACAATAGTAAATAATACAAAAATTAATAATGAAGTAATCCTTGCTAAATGCGATAATGTTAGTTTTTATAATAATATTTTTTATACTAAATGTAATGAATTAATTGCAACTGATTTTAATGAAAATTATACAAAAAACATTTCATTTACTAACAATATCTTCTATTCAATAAATAATAATGAAGATGATATTTCATTTTATATGATGCAAAAATCATTAACGTTTAATGATTTTAATAATAAATATGGACATAATTTCTATAAAAAAATAGAAATAGAAAATGATTATTCAGTTAATGATAATATTTGTTTACAAACAAAAACTGCAGATATCAAATACGATTATTATTTAAAAACAATAAATGTATTAAAAATTGGTGCAGTTTGTTAATAATAGTATCAATTAGCTAAAAATATCAAATTATATTTTACTACAAGTTAAAAAGACTATCAAAATTAAAGAACAAATCATTAGGAATACAAACATTGTATTTTTCACAAAATGTATTAATAAAACTACTGCTAGGTTCTTTATTTTTTATATATTCATTTACTAATTCATCTTTGACTTTTTCTACTAGAGCAGGACCTTCATTTTTGTTTGTATAAATAATTCCATACATTTTACCAAAAGTAAAATATATTTCATAAGGTTTAGTTCCACTAGAATAATAACATACTTCCATAATAACAGAATCATCATCAACATCATCTATGTCATATTTACCATCAACATATATATTTGAAAATTCCAAATAAACTCCATTATAATGCTTTCTTTCTTCAGAAAATGTTTCTGTAACATCAATCCACATATTTAATTTTAACTCCTTTTTTAAAATAGCATAGCAAGAATAATTAGTTAAACTAATTTCTAGGATTATATAAATAATATCCATCATTACATATAGAACTAAATGATTTTTGTGAAGAAATATATACTTTACTACCAACTGTTAATTCATTAATTTTAACAATGGAATTATCCTCTAATATTGCATATATATCATCACTAATCATTAATCTTTGACTATAAGTTGTATTAGATGGTTTTAATACTTTTTCATCCTTTTCATTAATAGAAACAATATATTCATCTATATCAGCTTTATGCTGTTTGATAGATATAATATTCATTTTATTTGATTCAACTGTACTTGGATAAGTTTCCCTAACACAAAACATACCTGTATATTCAATTGTTAATACATCACCTACAACTAAAGAATCAATTCCATAATCTTTTATATTAAACCAAATAATATTTGAGCCTAATAAAATAGTTGCTCTATCTTGTACGTGAAATCCATAATCACAATTAACAACTAAATTAATTTCTGATGCTTGTTTTACATTATAATCCGCATATTTAATTTTATATAGTGATTCATATAAATACATATTACTATAATGAAATAATTTATTATTATAAGCATAAAGGTAAATATAATCATTTTTATTATGATAAGCAGAAAGTCGATAGTCATAATTTGACTTAATTTTATTTGATTCATTATAAGATAAATCACTGATAATATAACTTATATCTAATATGTTATTTATATCACCACCGAAATAATAATTATCTGATCCTTGTTTATAATCAATATTAATTTTAATTACATCATTTATTTCAAAATCAGTAATTTCTTCAAATGAATATATAGCATCATTTCCATTATTAACATTATTACAACTAGAAAAACTAAATAACATAAATATTGAAA
>CAYVZF010000035.1:0-15155 GCA_964456095.1 uncultured Erysipelotrichaceae bacterium | reverse complement strand
CAAAATTATCAAGACTCAGATACTGAAGATTTTATAAAAACTTATATGCTTAGTAACACAAGAAAATATATTGACGAAGCACAAGCTTATGTTAATACTATGAATGCAAGAGAACTCTTAGAATATTTTATAAAAACTGAAAATTATGCTTTTAAAAAAGGAAAATCACTTGAAGGGTTTATGCCTGATTGGATTGGGGAATTTTATGCCTATTATCAATGGTATTATAATATTCCAAGTTCAGAAGTTTTAAAGAAAGTACCACTTGAGTTTTTAAAGAAAGCATATTTTGGATTACATGATTTAGAATTAGTACTTGCTGTACAAAAAGTTGGTGAAAAGTAATGGATCTAATTTGTTTTCATAATCCAGAAGAAGAAAATGGATATTTAAGTAATTGGTATTTATCTACTTTTATAATAGATAACATTACGTTTTCATCTATGGAACAATATATGATGTATAAAAAGGCGATTCAATTTAATGATATAAAAATTGCTAATGAAATTCTTGGTGAAACAGATGTAGCTAAAATTAAATCATTAGGAAGAATGGTTTCAGGTTACGATGAAACTATATGGAATGGTGTTAGACAAATTATAGTATATCAAGGATTAATTGCTAAGTTTTCTCAAAATAATGAATTGAGAGAAAAACTAAAATCAACTGGTGATTTAACGATTGTAGAATGTTCTGTAAAAGATTTAATTTGGGGAATCGGATTGTCGATGACTGATACCAATAGATTTGATAAATCAATGTGGAGAGGTCAAAACTTACTAGGATATACATTAATGCTTGTAAGAGAACAGTTATAGGTTATAACGAATTCAGTTATTCGAAATTTTCGAATAACTTAAAAATATTTACAATAATGAACTGCTCGAAATTTTCGAGTAGTTGAAAAAAAGAATTTTTAAAATCATTACATTAATTTGTAGTGATTTTTTAAAATAAAAGAATAATTATGAATTAATAATATGATTAAATAGTAAAAGTAAAACATTAATATATTTTTTTCATACTTTTTAACATTTTATTTAATAAAACAATAAATAAACTATACATATGGGTAATATTAATATTCTTTATTAACATAAAATATTTTAGGAGAAATATATGCTTGCAAAAACTATGTTAAAAAGAATTTATATATTATCAATTTTAGCAATTATTTTATTAAGTGCTTTATCGGGTAAATTAATATATTCAACTATTATTCTACATAATGAAATAACTACTAAGGCTAATGATCAGCAAATGAGGACGTTTCCATTAAAAGCACCAAGAGGAATCATTTATGATAGGAATGATGTTGAATTAGTATCTAATTCATCTTGTTTAACACTATATTGCATTCCATATCAAGTAGAAAGTAAAAGTGAAACTGCAAAGTTTTTAAATAATACAATTAATATTTCTTATGATAATGCATTAGAAAAGCTTAATAAAAAATCATCTATTGTTGATTTTAATCCATATGGTAGAAGATTATCATATGAAAAAGCAGAGCTGATTCAGAAACAAAATATTAAAGGATTATATTTAGTAAATGATTATGAAAGAGTATATCCTTATTCACCTTATTTATCATCACTTTTAGGTTTTGTTGGAGTAGATGCTTTAGGTTTTGCAGGATTAGAATCTAAATATGAAAAATATTTATTAGGGAAAGAAGGCTATTTAAACTATTATGTAGATGCTAAAGGAGGATTATTTGATACATTACAAAGTAAAATAACATCTCCAACACAAGGGATGTCATTAAATTTAACTATAGATCTTAAATTGCAAAATATATTAGAAAGAGAAATGGATTATGCTTTTTTATCATATAATGCAGATGAAGTAAATGCGATTATAATGGATCCTAGTAATGGTGAAATATTAGCAATTGGTAATAGACCTACTTATGATAATAATAATTATAAAGATTATGATCCTTCTATTTATAATAAATTATTACCTATTAATAATTCATTTGAACCAGGCTCTACTTTTAAAGCAATTTCTTTTGCGGCAGGTTTGCAAGAAGGTGTTTTTGATATGTTTAATGATTATTATTACGATAAAGGTTATGAAATTGTAAGTGGAACAAGAATTAATTCATGGAAAAAAGGAGGACATGGGTTACAATCATATTTAGAAGTATTACAAAATTCATCAAATCCGGGATTTGTTTCAATAGCTAGAAAACTAGGAAAAGATAAATTATATGATTATGTATCAAAATTTGGATTTTTAGATAAAACAGGGATAGATGTATCAGGTGAAAATAAAGGAATATTCTTTTCATATGATAATTTTAATGAATTAGAACAAGCTACAACAAGTTTTGGACAGGGAATATCTGTTACTGCAATACAACTTGTGACAGCATTTTCCGCTATTATAAATGGAGGATATTTATATAAACCATATATTGTAAAAGAAATAAGAAATAATACACTTAATGAAACGATTGAGTATAGAGAAAAAGAAGTAGTTAGGAGAGTTATTTCTGAAGAAACATCTAAAAAAATGAGGTACGCTCTTGAATCGGTTGTAAGTATTGGTACAGGAAGAAAAGCATATGTTGAAGGATATCGTGTAGGCGGAAAAACAGGTACATCACAAATCGCAGAAAATGGAGTATATGCTGATGGTAAATATATATTATCTTTTATTGCAGGTGCTCCAATGAATGATCCTAAAATAGTAGTCTATTTTTCAATTAAAAATGCTAAGAATACTGTTCAATATGGTGGTACAACAGTAGGACCAATAGTAGGAAGAATAATACATGATTCATTAAAAGAACTTGATGTTCCTTATCAAGAAGGTGGTATAGAAAAAGTATATACGTGGATGGACACAAAAACTCAAACTGTTGAGAATTATATTGGATTAAAAAAGAAAGATGTTAAGTCTAAATATTTCACATTTGTATTTAAAGGTGATGGTGAAAAAGTAATCGATCAACTTCCACGTGTTGGAACTCGTTTAGAAGAAAATAGTATTATTATGATTTATTTAGGTGATAAAGATGAAACTATGTGATTTATTAAACTTCTTAAATCTTGATAATGATTCACAAACAATAGTAAATAGTATTGTTTTTAATATTGATGAAATTAAAAATGATTCAATATTTATTTTAATTAGTAATAAATACATAAAAAAGATAAATAAAATATTAAAAAAGAAACCAGTTGCAATTATTTCTGCATTTAATATAAAAAAAACAATTTATGTAGAGTCTTTAAAACAAAAATTAACACCATTATTTATATATTTCAATAATCTTGATTTAAGTAAAATAAATATAATAGGTATAACAGGAACTGAAATGAAATCTTCAGTTGCAAAATTATTATTTGATACATTAAATTTGGCAAATAAGAAAAATTTATTACTTTCAACTTCTTTTTTTGGTAAAGATATTATTAATACGAGTTTAACAACACCACAAGGTAATGAATTAGTTAAATATTTAAAATATGCGATTGATAATCATTATGAAAATTTTATTTTTGAAATATCTTCAATAAGTATTGAAGAGTATAGAATTAATGGAATTAAAATCGATGAAGTAATATTGACAAATATAGAAGTAGATCATCTTGATTATCATAAATCATTAGAAAACTATTATATAGCGAAGAAAAAAATATTAAATAAATCTAAAAAAGTATACGCCTTAGAAGATGAAATAAAGAAAATTAATTATGATAAAGAATATATAAAAATAGAAAACTGTAATATTAACAATAATACAATTACATATAAGAATAAAAATTATAATTTTTCTTATTTAAATTCATATCATCTTAATGGCATAAAATATATTTTAGAATATATAAATCATAATAATATTAAAGTGGATATTTCAAATATTAAATATCCAGAAGGAAGAATGGATGTTTTAAGTGATAAACCATATATAGTTATTGATTATGCTCATTCATCAAATTCATTTAATAATGTTTGCAAATACTTCGTAAAAAAAGTAAAAGGTAAAAAAATTATTGTATTTGGCGCTGGAGGGGAAAGAGAAAAAGAAAAAAGAATCATATATGGTAATATTGCAGATATATTATTTGATGTTAAAATAGTAACTGAAGATAATTCAAGAAATGAATCATTTAATATAATTAAAAAGGATATTATTAAAAACAATCCAAAACATTTTAAAGTGATAAAAAATCGAAAAAAGGCAGTAAATTATGCATTTTCTCAAATAGAATCTAAAGAAGATGGTATTCTTTTTATTGGTAAAGGAGTTGAAAGATTTATTAATAAAAAAAACAAACATATTGCATATAATGAAAAAGAATATGTTTGTTCGATTCTAAAAAAATTAATGTAACACTATTATTATATATATTTTATTTGTTTTTTTATATGCATATTTACTATTTATAAAAAGGTTAGGTGGCTCATTATATAAGAAAGGGATAATAAATATAAAAAATATTGATTAATGTTTCACAAAAGAAAGTTAGGTGTTTGTGTAGTTATATAAAAATTATAGATATAACAATGAATTTAATAAGGAACTATTAAAATATAATAAAGTTTAATGATTTCTTACTGAGATACATTATTTTAAGTTAAGTCAAGTATTTAAATCATCTAAATCTATTTCAATATTTTTAGAATGTTTTCCAGAAACTTCACTAATATATAAATCTCCAAGAATATCTTTTTCTTTATTAGGATATTCATAATCTTTATCAGTTCCATCTTCGTCAATCATGTTAAGTTCGCAATTTTTAGCAAAAATTAATATTTTCTCAACCATTTGCTCATCGATTTTTGATTTTATATCAAATTCTTTTAATGCATACTTTGAGATAAATCTAACGGATGAGTTACTATGTTTAAAAATTTTTTTCTTTTTCATTTTATATTTTCTTATAATTATTTGATTTTATTTTCTGAAACTTTCGTATACTTTTAACCATATTATTATTTAAAGTAATGTGAATTATTGTTCTATTATGATAATTTATTCTATCGTATTGAGTTGTTTTACCATCTTTGTGTAGATAATGTTTTAAATTAATAGATTTTCCAAATAAGTTAATAATTAAATCTTTCATTTTTAAATTTCTTTTTGAATCAACAATTCTATTTTGTGCATGAGAAGAAATAATATTTATATGCATTTTTAACTACAGAAAATGATGAAAAAATAGTATATTGTGCTATATTTTATCACATGTACTACAAATGAATGGTTTTAAAGTAATGGTTAAATTTTTAAAATAAAAACGCTGAAAAATTACTTTAATATGGCAGTACAATAATTGGATTAATAGTCTTAAAAGAATTCAATGATCCTTATCAAGAGGATGGCTTTATAAAGAAGTTGAAAGCTTAATAAGTAAAAAAACTATTAAGATTATTCTTTAATAATAACACCTTTATTTGGTTTTAAAATGTTTGTCTTATCGCCAAACACAATAGAATTTGCATCAATATTAATATCTTTATTAGATAAATTCATGATTACTTTTAAGTCACCTCTTATAATATATAAAACTCTATCAATTTCATAAACATCAAATTTATCACTTCTAAGTGAATTAGAATTTTTTCTAAATTCAATTAATGATTTTATATAATTATAAAGAGAATCTTTATTATTAATTTGTTCTTCTACATTAGTTTTGGAAGCTAAATTTGTTGGTAAGTATGTATTACAATTTGTAGAAAAGCCTGCATTAATAGATGAATTCCATTGCATTGGTGTTCTAGTGCCAGTTCTATGATATCCTCCATCTTTTGAAGTTAATTCATGATATTTCATTCCGATTTCATCGCCATAATAAATAAATGGAATTCCAGGAGTAGTTAATAAGAATAAATAGAATAATCTTAATCTTTCATCATCTAAATATGATGCAATTCTTTTAGTATCGTGGTTTCCTGAAATAAAAGATACATATCCATTATATTTATTTGAATTATTAACTCTTTCTTTATAGTCCTTTATAAATTTATCTAATGGACCACCATTTAATGAAGCATTTTCACCGATTGTTTCTTTACTTGCGCGAGCAAAAAAGTGAGCGCAATTATCATAATGATCTAAAACAAAATCTGAATCAAAACCTGCTTTTAATGATCTTTCTACATTGCACCATTCAGAAACAAAAAATGCATTAGGATATTTTGATCTAATTTTTTCAAACATATAATTCCATACTTCAATTGTTGCAACTTTTTCATCATCGTTTTTAACAAGAGAATCAGCCATATCGACTCTAAAGCCATCTACTCCTTTACTAAGCCAAAAATCACATACAGATATAATAAAATCTCTTGCTTTATATGTTCTAATATCTTTATAAGACATTTGCCAACTAGGATGAGTTATATCTTTAAAACCAAAATTGAATGCTGGTTGAGTTGAAAAGAAATTAACCATATAGCATGCATTTCTATCATGTCTTCCAGCGATTAGTCTATAAGGTAATTCTAAGTCCCATACTGAATTATTCCAGATAAACATATCAGAATATTCATTTCTTTCTGCTTTAGCACTTTTTAAAAATAATTCATTTGTTTCAGAAGCGTGACCTGCGACTAAATCAATAATTATTTTAATACCTAAACTATGAGCTTTATTTAATAAAGAAGTAAAATCATCCATATTACCAAATCTAGGATCGATATTAAAAAAGTCTTTTACATCATATCCACCATCTTTAAATGGTGAAACATAGAAAGGATTTAACCATATTGCATTTGCACCTAATTCTTTAACATATTGTAATTTTTCTTCTATTCCTTTTAAATCTCCAATGCCATCATTATTACTGTCAAAAAATGATGTAGGATATATTTCATAAAATATTAAATCTCTAAAATTATTTTTCTTCATTTTTTTGCTCCTTTTGATAGTTTAATTTAAACATAACTATTTAATATATTCAATAAATGAATTCAATATAAAGTTATAATTTTTAAATACTATAAATAAAATATAATGTGAATATGAACATTTATTTTAAATTATTATTAGTATTTTTTTTAAGTAGTATTCTTTCTTATCTATTTATAAAAATTTTTTTATTTAAAACTACAAAGAAAAAATATATATTAAATCAAAGAGAAGAGCTAGTTCATAAAGAAAATAAATCACAAATTAAAGTAGGTGGTATTTGTTTTATTTTAGCAAGTTTTCTTTCATTATTAATTGTTGATTATAATATTTTACTTGATAAAAATGTACAAATAATATTATTACCATCAATAATATTTTTCATATTAGGGTTAATAGATGATTATTTAAAAAGAAAAACATACAAAGGATTATCTGCGACTATAAGGGCTGTTTCAGAAATAATTATCGCCTTTATTTTTATATATTATTTACCATTAGATGAATATATATTTCATTTACCATTTAATAATTATATTTATCTAGGTAGTTGTATTGTTGCTTTAATTCCAATAATTATATTTGGAACAACAAATTCTTTAAATTTAACAGATGGAATGGATGGATTATTATCATTTTTATTTATTTTTTCTTCACTTCCAATAATGTTAAAATCATTATTAATAAATGAACATAATATATCATTATTATTAATATCAATTTACGGTAGTTTAATTTCTTTTTTAAGATTTAATATACATCCTGCAAAACTTTTTATGGGAGATCAAGGTAGTTTATTTTTAGGAGGAATATTTGCATTTTCTTGCTTTGTATTAAAAATCGAATATATTTTACCTATATCTGGTTTTATATATGTAATAGAAACCATATCAGTAATCATACAAGTAATCAGTTTTAATGTATTTAATAAAAGAGTATTTTTGATGTCGCCATTACATCATCATTACGAAATAAAGGGGGTAAAAGAATGGAAGATAGTGTACATGTTTATTCTTATTCAAATAATTCTAATGATAGTTTCAATTTGTCTAATCCTTTAAAAATACTTCTTTTAGGATATGGAAAGTCTTCTAAAGCAGTAGAAGAATACTTTCAAAATAAAAATGCTGTTATTTCAATATTATTATTAGAAGATAAAGCAAGTTATAGAAGATTCTATAAAGAATTAAACACATACGATATATGTTTTAGATCACCTGGTATTGCTATAAATAAACCAGTTTATACTTTATGTAATCTTCTTTCAAAAGAATTAACTAATGAATTAATGTATGCAATAAAACTGCTTAATAATTGTTTTAAAATTGTTGTTACTGGTAGTAATGGTAAAACATCATTATGTTATTTATTATATGAAATATTAACAGTATTTAATAATACCCATTATTATGGTAATGTAGGTAAAACATTAATAAATAATCTTAATAAAATAAATGAAAATGATTACTTAATAGTTGAAGTATCATCATTTCAATTAGAGAATATAGATAGTAATGTTGATATCGGTATAATAAAAAATCTAAATCCAAATCATCTTAATGCAACATTTAATTTATCAACGTATTATGCTTCTAAAATTCGATTAAAGTTATTTTCATTATTTTTAATAGATAGTAGTTTTATAAAACAAAAAAGTTTAATCTATGTGCAAAATAATCATATTTATGTTAATAATAAAATCTATTTAAATATTAATGAACTTGATAATAATACTCCAACATATATAGAAGATATTATTATATGTTTACATGTATTAATATACATGAAGTTAGATTATGAAAAGATTAAAAACATACTAATTCATCATAAAAAAATATTACATAGAAATAATGTTATAAAATATAAAAATATTACCTTTGTTAATGATGGTAAATCAAGTTCTAGTAGTTCTAGTAAATACTGTTTTGAATTATATAAAGGAAAAAGAGTATTGATTCTTGGAGGAATACATAAATCAAATAAGTTTAATTTGAAATTTAATACAGATGATGAAGTTTATATATATGGTAAAGATAGATATAAAATTAAAGATGAAATTAAAAGAGGAAAAATATATAAAACATTAGATAAAGTTTTAAAAAATATTAAACTTGATGAAAATGATAAAATAACAATTATTTTTTCTCCTGGATGTTCATCATTTGACCAATATGAAAATTATAATAAAAGAAGTGAAGAATTTTTAAGGTGGGTAGATAAATGGATAAAGTAAGTAAATATAAAAGAAATGCTTTTATTATTATTTTGCTTATCTCATTAATTGGATTATATATGGTATACGATGCAAGTCATGTATTTGCTTTATATTATTATAATGATTCGTTATATTATTTTAAAAGACAGTTTATTTTTTTATTAATTGGTTTATTAGGATTAATTATTGGCTATAAAATATCATTTGTTTTTCTAAAAAAATATATAAATATAATTCTTTTAATTTCTTTTCTATTTTTAATTATAGTATTAATTCCTGGTATAGGTATTTGTAGGGGAGGTTCATATTCTTGGCTTGGCTTTTCAGAATTATCTTTTCAACCTAGTGAATTATTTAAAATAGTTATAATAATGTATTTATCATTATTTTTATCTAAAAAGTATAAAGATACTAATAAGATTAAAACTATTATACTTCCATTAATTATCTTATTTACGGGAATATTTTTAATAATGTTACAGCCTGATTTTGGTACTTCAATGGTAATAATTGCATCGATTATAATATTATTATTTTGTACTAGATTAAATATTAAGTATTTCATTTTATCGTTATTTTGTTTAGTTGGTTTTGTAGTTATTCTAATTTTAATTGCGCCATATAGATTAGATAGAATAACAAGTTATATTAATCCATTTGAAGATCCTTTAGGAAGTGGATTCCAAATGATTCAATCACTATTTTCGGTAAGTCCTGGAGGATTAATAGGTAAAGGAATTGATAATTCTATTCAAAAACATTTTTATTTACCTGAACCAATGACTGATTTTATATTTGCAATTATTGTTGAAGAGTTTGGTTTGTTAGGAGGATTAATAGTTATTTTCTTATATTTTTTATTATTTTATTATTGCATTAAAATAATTATTAATACAAATGACTTATTTCAAGCATATTTTTCTCTTGGCTTATTAGCGCTTTTTTTTATTCAAGTTGTTATTAATTTAGGAGTTGTAATCGGTTTGTTCCCTGTAACTGGAATAACTCTTCCTTTAATAAGTTATGGAGGTAGTTCGTTATGTGTATTACTTTTCTCATTTGGTTTACTTTTGCATAAGGAGAATATAGAATGAAAAAGATATATTTAATAGGTTCATCATCTGGTGGACATGTTTATCCTTTAATAGGATTATATGAATTAATAAAAGATGAATATGAAGTAGTTTTTATTGGAATTAAAGGAGAATTTGAAGAAAATGTTTTTCCAAAAAATAGTATTTTTTTAAATATAGAAAATTCATTTAAAAAGATTTTGAAAAATAAAAAAGCATTTAAAAAAGAAATTAAATCAGTTAAAGAAATAATTAATAAAGATGATTTAATAATTTCTTCTGGTGGTATTTCTTCATATATTGCTAGATCGATTAATAAAGGAAAATTAATTATTTTAGAACAGAATCGAATACTTGGTGACTCAAATATTTATGCTGCATTTAAAGCAAAAAAAATATTAACAAGTTTTGATTTATTATTTAATCCATTTTTTTATAAAACAGAAAAGATTATTAATCCGTCTATATATAGAATAAAAAATATTAAAGATAACAAAGAAAATAATATAGTTTTTGTGTTTGGAAGTTTATCTTCATCAACATTAATAAAAAAAACAATTTTATATTTTAATTCTAGTTTATGTATTGATTCATATAATTATATATTAATTGCAGGCAAGTATTATAAAGATATTATTAAAATTGATTTACCAAAAAATGTAATAATATATGAAAAAATTGAAGATTTTTCTATTTTAAAAAGCGCTAAAATGGTATTTACACGTGGTGGAGCGACAACATTAAGTGAATTAAATTATTTTAATATCAATTATGTTATTATTCCATCACCATATGTTAAACATAATCATCAATTACTTAATGCAAAATATATGAATAAAAAGTATAAAATACCTTATATTCTAGAAAAAAATTATTCGCCGTTATCAATTTATAAAATAATAAACTCAACAAAAGAATATATAGATTTTAATGTAGATAATAATAAATACATTGACATAAAGGAAGTAATTAATGGACTTATTTAAATCATATCCCATATCTAAAATATCTTATGTAAAAGTTGGAGGTATAGTTAATAAACTATATATAGTTAAAAATGAAGAAGAATTAAAATTGGTTTTAGCGTTTGAAAAAAATGTAAGAATAATAGGTCAATCAAGTAAAATTCTTTTTGCTTTTTATTATGATTCATCAACATATATTTTAGATAGAAATGATTACATTTATGAAACTAATGACTATATTGAAATTGGTGGAGGAACGCATTTAAATAAAATAGGATCATATTTTGAAAATAAAGGTTATGATGGCTTTTCAAAAATAAGAACTATTCCAGGAAGATTAGGTGGGAGTATTGTTCAAAATGCATCGTGTTATAATCAATCTATTAGTGATAATATTATTGAAGTTAAAGTGATATATAATAATAAAACTATGTATAAATGCAAACAAGACTTAGCATTTTCATATCGTAGTTCAATTTTTAAATTTGTTCCGTATGTTATTTTATCCGCTAGATTTAAAAAGATAAAAAAGGATCCGAATATATTAAAAAAAGAAACTAATGAAACGATTTTATCCCGCATGAAGACTCAACCAGTAGATGTATTGACGTTTGGTTCAACATTTATAAACTTCAATGGATATGTCGTTTCAAAGGTTCTTGATCAACTATCATTAAAAGGTTTTTCTTGTTCTGATAAAGTGTGTGTTTCTAAAAAACACTCTAATTTTTTAGAAATAAAAAAAGATTGTTCTTACGAACAAATTATACTTTTACTTCATTCTTTAAGTGGTGTATTATATAAGAGGATGGGAGTATTTTTCCCACTTGAAATCGTAGTATTCAAGGAGGATTACTTTGGAAATTAGAACACAATTTAAAGAACAAGTAATTGAAAAATCTCAAAAGCGCACAAGGAATTTTTTTGTTAGACTTATTTGTGTTGCTTTTTTTGGCGCGATTTATTTATCTTATTTTGCTCTTCCTATTTCCAAAGCAAAAAGTTGTATTATTAATGGTAATTATTACTTATCTCGTGAACAAATATTTTCAATCGCTGGTATAAATGAATCAACTTTTTTATTCAATATTGATGTTAAAAATATTGATGAGTATTTAAATAATTATCCTTTAATTAGTAAAAGTGATATTAAATGTTCATTTTTTAATTTTAAAATTAATATCGATGAAAAATCTCCTGCGGTGAAGGATAAAGATGATAATATTTATTTAAAAGATGGTACAAACATTAATAAAGAGGAATTAAAAAGTGTATTTAATGATGATAAAATAAATGCTTTACCGTATATTTTAAAAGATAATGATAATTATTATTCCTTTAATGATGATACAAGATATATTTTATATGAATTATCATTAATCTTTGTTGCTATATACAATATCAATGTTGATTTTGTTGATTTTGATAAAGAAAATAAGTATTTTTCATTTTATATAGTTAATGAAAAAAATAAGAATGAATATGTTGAATTCTTATTTGATGCAGCTTGTGTTTCGGATAATTATAATAGTAATAGCTTATCTTTAATGGCAAAAAAGTTTAATTCATGTTTATCGACATTTTTTGACGATTTTGGCTCATCGAGTTATGCTAAATATACATTTGATTTTAATGATGAAAGTTATTCATATTGTAAAAGGTACGTTTATCCTGAAAAAAAGGGAACTAATAATGTTGAAATTACGATTAATGAAAAGTAAAAAGAAAGAGGGATGAAATAAATGAATAGTGATGTTATAAATTATTTATCAGTTGAAATTGCTTCTAAAAAAGTTAGAATGATTTATGGTTATGTATTTAATGATAAACCATATATTTTATACGCTAATGAAGATAAAATTGAACCATTAAAAAATGGCTTAATAGATGATTATTCTAGTGTAACTTCATCTATAAAAAAATTGAAAACTGAAATTGAAAATAAATTTGAAGTTAAACTTAATACATGTATCCTTGTTTTACCACCTTTAAAACTTCTTTGTATCAGAAATAAAGATTCTACTAATACAGTTGATGATAACAATAAAATATGTTGGGTTGATGTTAAAAATGTTTTATCAAAAGTTTCTAAAATTAATTTAAGTGGTGATTATAAGATTATTAATGTTATTCCTTATGCTTATTCAACATCAAATAATGAATTTATTAATAATCCTATCGGTTTAATTAGTAATGAACTTGTTGTTCATGCTTCGATCTATGCATTAAGTGAAGCACTTATTAATAATTATAAAATGGCATTTAATAAAACAGGTTTAAAAGTAATAGATGTTGTTCCATCTACTTTATGTACTGCTTTTTCACTTGCTAATGATGAGTTAGTACCTAATGATTATTTCTTATTAAATATTGGAGAAGAGATATCAACATTTTCATTAGTTCATGGTAAAATTGAAATTATTCGTTCGATAAGTAGTCAATTTGGAGGAGGCACTATAACAAGAGAATTACAATCTAGACTTGAAATTAATTACGAAGATGCCGAAAATTATAAAAAGATGTTTGGAATAAGTGATGATCCTAATTTTGATTTCAAATTACAAGATCGTATTTATGTTTCAACAATTGGGGAAATAATAAAAGATAGTTTATCTAAACTTGTTGAAACGATAAAAAACAATACAAAAGAATGGATGAATGAAGATTTATCTAGATTGCCTCTTGTTATTACTGGATGTAGTAGTAAGATTAATGGAATTAAAGATTATTTAAAATCACAATTAGGCTTTGAAAATATAATTCCAGAAGTTAAAATTATAGGTGCAAGAAATTTAGGATATATAAGTGTTTTAGGCTCACTTGGATATAAAAATTTTTGTGAAAAATTTTCGTTTTCTAAAGATGAACATCATTCGAGTTTAAATGACGAGAGTATAAACCTTAATAGGGGGGATTAATATGGAAGAATTTAATTTTGATGCATTTGAATCATATGCAAAAATAGTAGTTATTGGTGTAGGTGGAGCAGGAAATAATGCGGTTAATAGAATGATTGATGAAAGAATTCAAAATATTGATTTTTGGGTGTGTAATACAGACGCTCAAGCACTTGGAACATCAAAAGCAGAGCATAAATTAGTTTTAGGACCTCGTTTTACAAGAGGCCTTGGTGCAGGAGGAGATCCTGAAGTAGGAAGAAAGGCTGCAGAAGATTCTCTTGATGATATTAAAGAAATTGTTTCTGGCGCAGATATGGTATTTATTGCCGCGGGTATGGGTGGAGGTACTGGTACTGGCGCGGCACCTTTAATTGCAAAAGTTGCAAAAGATGCAGGAGCATTAACTATTGCTATTGTAACAAGACCTTTTTTAATGGAAGGTGAAGCAAGAAAAGTAAAAGCTGTTGAAGGTATTCAAGAATTAAAAGAAAATGTAGATTCAATGGTAATAATAAGTAATGATAAACTAATGATGATGAAAGGTGGATTCTCATACGGGATTGGTTTTGAGGCTGCGGATAATGTTTTAGCTCAAACAGTAAAAACGATTACTGATTTAATTACAATACCTGGTAAAATCAATTTAGATTTTAATGATATTAAAAACTTGTTAAAAGATAAAGGTTTAGCATTAATTGGATTTGGTCAAGGATCAGGAGAAAAAAAGGCAATCGATGCCGCGACAGATGCGATCAATTCCCCTTTAATTGAGGCATCTATATCAGGAGCAAGAAGCGCGATTATTAATATAACATGTGGACAAGATGTAACAATGTTTGATATTCAAGATGCAGTTCAATACATTACAGAAGCGACAGGAAGTAATTTAAATATTACTTTAGGTGTTCAACAAAATTCTGAAATTAATGACTCAATGTTTTTATCAATAATTGCAACTGATTTTGTAGAAGAATATCAAGATTTAGAAGTTCCAACTAGAACTCAATTTAAACCTATGGTAGACGATAACTTGTTAGATGAAATGGATGAAGAATCTATTCTTCCAAGTTTCATTAAAGAAAAATAAAGAATAATAAATTTCATATTGTTATTTAGCAATATGATTTTTTT
>CAYVZF010000034.1:8151-15191 GCA_964456095.1 uncultured Erysipelotrichaceae bacterium | reverse complement strand
GCGACGGTTTGTATATTCAAGATATAATCAGAGGAGGTATAACGAACGATGACGCGCGCATACCAAGAAATATATCTAAGTAAGGCACAGCAGGTCTTGGGCGATGCTTTTGACTATGCGGTTAATATCTGTAAAATATCGGGTGAGGATTTTGTCAAACTGTTTTTGGTGAGTTCTGTTAGTAAAAGAATAGAAAAGGGCGAGCCAAACTTTCTTGTTGGCAAAAGTGGAATAGAACTTGTTTTGGAGGTTTTAGAGGAAACCACGAACACGAAAATCAACGCATGTTCCATTAAATCGATGGTGCGTTCAAGAGAATATTGGATTGGCTGGGTGGTAGCGTATTACCAATGGTATTCGGACAGAAAATTCAGCGAGATATTCAAGGTCGTTTCGTTTTATGATTTGCAAAATATGTATTACACTTTGCATGAGGCGGATATAAGCAAGTTTGTCGATATAATAGACGAAAAAATCAAAGAAGTTTTCAGTGAAACGAATTTGAAACGTATTCGCTTGGCTTATGGCTGTACACAGGCGGAACTGGCGAATAAATCTGGAGTGAGTCTTAGGTCAATTCAAATGTACGAGCAACGCAATAAAGATATCAATAAAGCGAGCGTTGACACACTATATAGACTTGCCAAGACACTTGGATGTTCAATGGAAGACTTAATTGAAAAATAGCGATTGAATATAACAAAAAGATATAAGCATCTATCAAAAATGGTAGGTGCTTTTATTTATGTTTCAATCATAATAAATAGTAAAAACGAATAATATTTTATTCATTTATAAGTTATTTATTAACGCTTCATTGAAAAATATTCTTTTTTATGTTATAAACACTTAGAATAAAAAAAGTTATGTACTATTTTGATTTAAAATATTATCAATATAGTAAGAATGGAGCTAACTATTATGAAAAAAATATGTTGTGTAAATGATATGCCTGGCGTTGGTAAAATTGCTTTATCAGCGATGGTTCCAATTCTTTCTACAAAAGGAATTGATGTTGCATCTTTACCAACTGCTTTAGTATCAAACACCCTTGATTTTGGCAAATTTGATATTTTAGATACAACAAACTATATGGATAAAACAGTTGATATTTGGCATGAACTAGGTTTTAGATTTGATTGCATTTCTACAGGTTTTATGGTTAATCCTAAACAAATAGATATTATAGAACGTTTAATAAACAATCAAGATACAAACAAGTTACTTGTTGTTGTCGATCCTATCATGGGAGACGAAGGAAAGCTCTATAATGGAATGTCAGAAAATAATATAAGAATTTTGAGAAAGCTTAGTACTTATGCGGATATTTTAATTCCAAATTATACAGAAGCATGTTTCTTAACAAACCATGCATATAGTAATACTATAAATCAAAATGAAGCAGATGAATTGCTTGATAGTGTACAAATACTTTGTGGGAAATCAGTTGTTATAACAAGTGTTTCTATAGATGATAAGAATTGTGTTATAGGATATGATCATACCAAAAAAGAAAAATTTAAAATAGATTTTGAACTAATAAATGTACGTTTCCCAGGAACAGGCGATATATTCTCTGCGGTGTTAATAAGTGATATGTTAAACAATGAATCATTATTTAATGCAACAAAACACGCTATGGAAACAGTGAGTAATATTATTAAAGATAATTTTGATAAAAAAGAAAAATACTTTGGTGTAGATATCGAGCGTTATATAAGTGAGGCAAAATTATGAAAATAAAAATAACTATAGTAGATCAAAAAGGTACATGTCCTTGTCATAAAGGGCTTAAAGTAGGAGATAGTTTCGATTTTGATACAGAAAGAGGTAAAATATGTCCATTAGCTATGCATGTTCTTTTCCCAATGATTGATATTTTACGCTATGGAGGAAAACTAAAAAACGATATATTTTGTTGTCCTGACGTTAATACGATAAATGTATTCAAAATAGAAAAAATTGATTAATAATTTATATCAATTACAAAGTTTTATTCCTCATCCATTCTTGAATAATTATTAATGAAACATCTGTTAAATATAATTATTCATTTTTTATTATTTATTACAAATATAAAAAATTATATTTAAGCAAAATAACTATTTTATGTAATAAATCCTTATCAATTAAATTAGTACTATTAAACAATTAACAACATATAATAAAACCGAAAGTGTCATTTACTTTCATATAATTATCTAATTTGTAAATAATACTATAAGGGGATTATGAAAAAAGATAAAGTTTATTATTTTAAAGATGCACCTGTAATTAATTCGATTTTATTTTTTACTATACCTTCGATTTTATCGCAAATCGCTACTCTTTTATATAATTGGGCAGATACTTTTTTTATTGGACAATTATCTAATTCATACTTAATATCATCAGTATCAATATGTCATCCAGCTTATATGTTAACATCATCAATTGCTAATCTATTTGGAATTGGTGGGGCAAGTGTAATTTCACGTGCATTAGGAGAAAATAACGAAGAAAAGATTAAAAAGGTTTCGACACTTTCTATTTTACTTGCAGTATTAACTTCAATTATATATTCAATACTTCTATTTATTTTTAAAGATAATATTTTATTTTTATGTGGTGCGACAACTAATACTATCAATTATGCAAAAGAATATTTAACATGGGCAGTAATTTACGGGAGTTTACCTTCTGTATTAAGTTTTACCTTAAGCCACCTTATTAGATCGATAGGAAAAACAAAAATATCAAGTACTGGAATAATTATAGGAGCTATTTGTAATATTATATTTGATCCAATTTTTATCTATGTTTTTAAAATGAACGTTGTAGGCGCGGCAATTGCAACAACATTATCAAATATTATTTCTACATTGTTTTTTATTACATATTTATTTATTACAAGAAAAAATCATCAAATATGTTTTTCTTTAAAAAAATTAAAATTAAAAGAATTAGTCTTTAAAGAAATAGTATTTTCAGGACTATCTAGTTCTTGCTTAACATTAATGGCTATTTTTTCAAACATTTCAATTAACAAACTAACTTCTTTATATGGTGATTATGCTACCTCTGGTGTTTCTATTGCAAAAAAAATTGATTTGCTTATATTATCATTAACGCAAGGATTAACTCATGGAATATTACCTCTTATTGCATATAATCACTCTTCTAGAAATATAATAAGAAGAAATAAAATAATAAAATTTGCATCAATTATAGGATTATCAATATCCACATTATTTGTTTTTATTGCATTCCCTTTTTCAAATCAACTAATAAGTATTTTTACAAATCATAAAGAAACAATAGAATACGGTAGTAAATTTCTAAAAATATTATGCTTATCAATGCCTCTTACATGTTTAGTATTTATTTTTAATACTATATTTCAAGCAACAAAAGAAACTAAAAAAGCCTTAGCTATAACTTTATTAAGAAAAGGTACAATTGATATTCCATTAATGATAATTCTTAATAACACATTTTTAGGCTTATATGGTATAATACTTTCGCAGCCAATTATTGATATTTTTTCAGTTACTATGGCTATTCCATTATTTATTTCATTTATAAAAAAAGAAAAGAATAATATGACATTAAAGAATTAAGAGGATTTAAAAAAATGAATAAAACATTAATGACAGATTTTTATGAACTTACTATGGCTCAAACATATTTCAATTCAAATATGCAAAATAAAGTAGCATATTTTGATGTATTTTTCCGTTCAAATCCATTTGATGGAGGTTATGCTATATCAGGCGGTCTTGATAATATTATTGAATATATTAAAAATTTTAAATTTAGCAAATCTGATATTAACTACTTAAGAGAAACAAAATGTTTTTCTGATGAGTTTTTAAATTATTTATCTACATTAAAATTTACTGGTGACATATATGCAGTAGAAGATGGTACACCTGTTTTCCCAAACGAACCAGTTATTACCGTAAGAGCAAATATAATTGAGGCTCAATTAATTGAAACTGCCTTACTTGCTTGCTTTAATCATGGAACACTTGTTATGACTGCTTCTAAAAGAATAACAACTGCGGCTAAAAATATCCCTGTAATGGAATTTGGTGCAAGAAGAGCTCGTGGAATTGATTCCGCAAACGAGGCAAGTAAATACGCATATATTGCAGGATGTGCTGGAACAAGTAATACTTATGCAGCAAAAAAATATAACATTCCTGCATTAGGCACTATGGCACATTCATTAGTTTGTGACTACGAGAACGAATATGATGCATTTTTAGCATTTGCAAAAAGTAACATAAACAATTGTACTTTTTTAATCGATACTTATGACACATTAAAATCAGGATTACCAAATGCAATAAAAGTTGCAGATAATTTCTTAAAACCTAACGGATATGAATTTAAAGGAGTAAGAATAGATTCTGGCGATTTAGCATATTTATCAAAAAAATGCAGAAAAATGCTAGATGAAGCAGGTTATTATAATGCAAAAATATGTATATCAAACGGATTAGATGAATCTACAATTAATTCTATTCTTGAACAAGGAGCTCCTATTGATTCAATTGGATGTGGTGATAATATTGCAGCTTCAAAAGAAAGAGTTGGTGGAGTATATAAACTAGTTGCAGTCGAAGAGAACAATACAATAATTCCTAAAATTAAAATCAGTAATGATAATAAAAAAACAATTACTCCAGCATATAAAAAAGTGTATAGATTCTATGATAAAGAGACAAATTATGCATTAGGTGATGTCTTAGCTTTACATAATGAAGTAATACCAAATGATGAATTTACTTTAATTTGTCCTACAGAAGAATGGAAAAAATCAACAATTAAAAATTATTATGTAAAAGAATTACAAATGCCAATATTTATTAATGGTAAAAAAGTATACAAATTACCATCAATTAAAAATAGAAAAAAATATTGTGAAAAGCAATTTGAAACATTATATCCTGAATTAAAAAGACTACATTATCCACATGAATATTATGTAGATTTTACTGAATCATTATTGAAACTTAAAAAAGAAATGATTGAAAATGTTATAAAAATTAAGTAATTAATTATAAACAATATTGCATTTTTAAATAAAATCATATTATTATAAGTTTGTAAGAGGTGATATTATGGCTAAACCTATTTTAGCTCTTGTTTACGATTTTGATAAAACATTATGTACTGATGATATGCAAAACTTTTCATTTATTCCTGCACTTAATATGAGTCCAAAGGAGTTTTGGAATGAAACTTCAATATTATCAGACAAATTAGGTATGGAAAAAATTCTTTCCTATATGTATTTAATGATAAAAAAATGCGAAGAAAAAAATATACCTATGTCTAGAGAATGGCTTAATTCTTTAGGTAAGGACATCAAATTTTTTGATGGAGTTACTACTTGGTTTAAAAGGATTAATGCATATGGTGAAGAAAAAGGAGTTCAAATAGAACACTATATTATTTCATCAGGAACTAATGAAATTATTGAAGGAACATCTATTGCAAAAGAATTTAAAAAAATATTTGCTTGTGAATTTTTATTTAACGAAGAAGGAATTGCATTTTGGCCTAAAAATGCAATTAACTATACATCTAAAACACAATACCTTTATAGAATATCTAAAGGAACACTAAATTATAATGATGATACAGTTAATATGCGTGTTGAACAAAAAAGAGTTCCATTTAGAAATATAGTATATTTAGGTGATGGATTAACAGATGTTCCATGTATGGCAATCGTACATGAAAAAGGCGGAAGATCAATCGCAGTATGTCAAAAAGGCAAAGAAGAAAAATGTAAGCAATTATTCTTAGATGAAAGAATCAATTATTATTGTAATGCTGATTATAGAAGTGGTTCAAAACTTGAAAAATTTGTTAAATTAATTATCGATTCAACATCCGCAACAGATATTTTAATGAATAAAGAAAATAATCTTTTAGAATCATTAAAAGTCGAATAAAAAATATATTAAATTAAAAAGGATTGTTATTTTAAACATTATTAGAGTTAATAACAATCCTTTTTTAATTATTTATTTTGTTCCAAAGATTCTATCTCCAGCATCTCCTAGGCCAGGTAAAATATATCCATTTTCATTTAGCTTTTCATCTAAAGAAGCTAAGTAAATATGTACATCTGGATGTGCTTCTTCAACAGCTTTTACTCCTTCTGGACAACCAACTAAACACATCAATCTTATGTTTTTATATCCTCTTTTTTTAATCGCAGATATCGCAGATATCGCACTTCCTCCTGTTGCAAGCATAGGATCAACTACAACAACTAAAGGGTTTTCTACATCAGGAAGCTTAAAATAATATTCATGTGGAATGAGTGTTTTTTCATCCCTAAACATTCCTATATGTCCTATTCTAGCAGTTGGTATCATATTTCTAACACCATCTACCATACCAATTCCTGCGCGAAGAATTGGCGCTAAAACTATTTTATTGACTGGTTTCTTTTTATGCAATTTAACACCTGTTGGAGTTAAATATGTATCATTTGTTTCATAAATATCAATGTCTTTAAATACTTCAAAAGACATTAATGATGCAATCTCATCAAGTGATTCACGGAATTCTTTTGATTTAGTATTTGCATCTCTCATAATAGATAATTTTACTTCAATTAATGGATGTTGAATAACAGTTAACATATTTGTACCTCTTTTCTTTATTAATTATACTTTTTTATTTTGTATAAAAAAAGTATATTTTTAATTATTAGACTCCTTTTAATCTAATTGCCAAATTGAAAAAATCTCTTTAAAACTTTAATATAATGATATATAATAATTGAAACCGATATTTCGGAACAAGGAGAAAAAACTTAACGTGGACCCGTTACAGATTATATTTATTATTGTTATTATTATATTAGTTATATGCTCTGCATTCTTTTCTGCTAGTGAAACAGCATATACATCATCTAATAAAATCAGACTTAAGACTCTTGCGGATGATGGTAATAAAAAAGCAGAAAAAGTTCTCTTACTTTTGGAAAAATACGATAGATTTATATCTACAATACTCATAGGAAATAATATTGT
>CAYVZF010000034.1:4812-8051 GCA_964456095.1 uncultured Erysipelotrichaceae bacterium | reverse complement strand
TTATTAACTATTATTGATGAAATCGAAGAAGAAGGAAAGATTAAACCTTATGAAAAAGAATTAATATCTTCTGCGATTAAATTTGATGATATCGAAGTTAAAGAAATAATCACACCTAGAAAATCAATTATTGCAATTGAAGAAGGTCAATCAGTAGAAGAAATACATGAAATATTTAAAAATTCGAAATTTACTAGATTACCTATTTATAAAGATTCTATCGATAATATCATTGGTATTTTAAATGAAAAAGATTTTTATCAAGTATTAATGGATAATGAAATTAATAATGAAAATTTTAGCATAAGAGATATTATGAATCCCGTTCATTTCTTTTATGATGAACAAAAAATATCAATCGTTTTTAAAAAATTTAAAGAAGAAAAATATCATATGGCAATAGTTTTAGATCAATATGATGGTACTCTTGGACTTGTAACTCTTGAAGATGTTTTAGAGGAATTAGTCGGTGAAATATTTGATGAAAATGATGAAATATTTGATGAGACTGTTGAAGTACAAGAAGGTCAATTTATAGTATCAGGAAAAGAAATGATATATGATACATTTGAATTTATCGAAATTGAAATAGATGAAGATTTAGAAAATCAAACTGTTAACGCATGGATTTGTCAACAATTAGGTAGAATACCATCTTCAGGTGACAATTTCCTTTATAAAAATGATGAATGGAAGATAACCGTTTTAAGTGCTGGAAAAAAAGGCGCTAATACGGTACGTTTTGAAAAGTTATAGTTATGAAACCTTTAGCGGATTTATATAGGCCAACTTCTTTAGATGAAGTTGTAGGACAAAAACATTTATTAAGAGATTATGCTCCACTTAAAAAAATTATAGATTCAAACAATATTCCTAATATGATTTTTTATGGCCCTTCTGGCACTGGCAAAACAACAATAGCTAGAATTATTGCATCAAAAACAAATAAAAGATTTTATTCTTTAAATGCTACAACTGCAGGAACAAGAGATATAAAAGATATATTAAATGGATTAGGTGAATTAGAAAGTAATAATGGAGTTCTTTTATATTTAGATGAAATACAATATTTTTCTAAAAAACAACAACAATCTCTTTTAGAGTGTATTGAAGATGGTTCTGTAACATTAATCGCCTCTACTACAGAAAATCCATATTTCTATATTTATAACGCTATTATATCAAGATCAATCATATTTGAATTTAAAAGTGTACCAGCATACGAAATTGAAAAACAACTTGAAAGAACTATCAAATTAATCGAAGAAAAAGAAAATGTAAAATTTGAAATTGAAAAAGATGTTCTATATACTTTGTCTTTAAAATCCGGCGGGGATGTTAGAAAAGCAATGAATTTTCTATCTGCTTTGATTCAAATATCTTCTTTTTATAATAATACATATCATTTACAAATTGGTTCAATTAATGCAATCGCATCTAATCAAGGTACAAGATATGATAAAGATGGTGATGAACATTACGACATATTATCAGCATTTCAAAAATCAATAAGAGGTAGTGATCCTGATGCAGCAATATTTTATTTAGCTAAATTATTATCTTCTGGAGATATTATTTCTCCTATTAGAAGATTACTTGTTATCGCTAGTGAAGATATAGGTTTAGCTTATCCTACAGCAATATCTATAGTTAAATCTTGCTGTGATGCCGCGAATCAATTAGGATTACCTGAAGCTCGCATTCCTCTTTCAGAAGCTGTAATTTTTTTAGCAACATGTCCTAAATCAAATTCTGCAATAAATGCAATAGATTTAGCAATGGATGATGTAAAAAATGGATTAGGTAGAGAAATACCTTCATATTTAAGAGACAGTCATTATCAAGGAAGTGCTAAATTAGAACATGGATTAAATTATAAATATCCACATTCATTTAAAAATCATTATGTTGAACAAACATATTTACCAAGTGATTTAAAAAATAAAAAATATTATATTTATCAAGATAATAAAATTGAACAAGCAGCTAAAACTTATTGGGATGAGATAAAAAGAAATACTAAATAGATTTATTAAAAATCTAAATATAAACGCAAAAAAATACTTTGTTATGTTAGCATGTAACGAGGTATTTTTTTATTAAATAAACATTGCAAGAAAATGTGGGATAGAAAACTTATTATCACTCATTCCAACATTACCACCAATTAATTTAAATGTAATTGATGGATTAAACTTTTCTATAAACATATTGAGCGATTTAGTCGCAGTATTACCAGATTTTACTTCAATTGGTATAACTTCGTCATCTTTTTCAATAATAAATTCAAGTTCACAATCATCGTTTTGCTTATAATAATGTAGTGTATATCCATTTTTTATAAGAGTTTCTGCAACAAAATTTTCATATATTCCACCTTTTGCAAATCCATTTAACTTTCCATTTAAAAGAGCTCTTTTAGTAGAAAAACCATATAAAGCAAGTAAAAGTCCTGTATCAGCCATATATAATTTAAATTCATTATCTTTTTCATATGCTTTTAAAGGTAAAGATGGAAGCGAAGTATTGTAACAAATATAAGCCATATTAGCATCATGCAACCACTGTACACTATCTTTAAACTTACGAGAAGTTGACCTATGTTCTACTTCACTATATTTAAACTTTTTATTTTCTTTTGCCAATTGACGTGGAATACTATCGTAGCATTTACGAACTTTAACTTTTTCATTCCCTTTTGCATGTTGAGTTATATCATCAACATAAGAAGCTAAAATTTTATCTTGTATTTCTTGAACTTTAGTAAAATCTTTATATTCTATAAAGTTAGCAACAACTTCAGGCATTCCACCTACAACTAAAAATTCACGAAGTAAACTCTCGTATTTTTCATGAATTTCTGAAGGAATCTTTTCTTTCGAATCATAAAATTTTTTTAGATATTTTATTGTCTCATCAGTATAACCATACGCCCATAAAAATTCTTCAAAATCCATTGAATACATCATAACAAGCTTTTCATATCCAACAGGTATTGATTCTACTAAATCAACATCATCATCTGCATCTTTTCCATAAGCAAGTCCAAGAAGTGAGCCAGAAGCAATTACATCATATCTACCATCCTCAGCAAGAAATTTTAATGCAGTACGAGCCTCAGCACACTTTTGAATTTCATCAAGAAAAATAAGAGTTTTACCAGGGATTAGTTTTACACCTGGTATATTTGCAGTTATCCTTTTATAAATTTCTTCTGCAGATTTATCACCATCAAAAAT
>CAYVZF010000034.1:3344-4712 GCA_964456095.1 uncultured Erysipelotrichaceae bacterium | reverse complement strand
TGCTTCCCAATAGCCATTTTTCTTAGAACCAACTCTAACAATAATGTTTTTATCCACTAATTTTTTTAGCGTTCTTTTAATTGTTGAATCAGATTTTTCTAAATAATGGCTAATTTCTTTAACAGATTTTATTTCTTTATTATGTTTTAAATATTCAACAATATCATTTTCTAAATTACTGAAAGTATCATTTAAAGTGTCATTTAAAGTGTTATTTAAAGTATCAAATGATATTTTTTTACGATAAAATTCAAAATAAAAACCAAATCCATCAGTTCCGTAACTATATTTAATATTATTTTGATTACAAAGTTCAAATACTCTTTTAAATCCAGTACCAAAAGCTTCAATGGTTTTATTTTTACATAATGTAAGTGTACTAAGTGGATTTCTAATTTTTGATCCTATTTTACCTTCTGCAAAATCTTCAGGACTTTTATCCATTACAATTCTTCCAGGATTATATATTCTAACTTTTGAAGGTGTAATAGTAATTTCATTATAATCACCAGGTGTTACTTTCATATGAACGAAACTATTAACAACAATTTCTCTTATAGCTTCTACAGGGATTTCAGGAGTTTCAACTCTTGTTACTCCTTTAATTTCAGCATAATAGTAGATATTATTTGTAATATATTTAATTCCTTCATTTATACACTCAAATATATTACCAAAAAACTGTTTATTATCTATAAATGTCAATCTATTATCTGTTGCAAAAATTGCTAATTTTAACATTAATACTTTTTTATTTGAGAATAAATATAAACCCGCATTATTTAACTTATTATTTTCAATTAAGCCAAGTTTAATCAAAGCATCTTCAGTATCTTTATACCTATAATTCATTCTATTTACTTCATTTGCTTTATCAATATATTCAATTAATAGAGTTTCATCTATATCATTTATTGTATATTTTGTTAATGTATTTTCCCATTCTGTATATGTAAAATTTTTATTTAAAAACTGTTTTTCTAATTCATTATTTGACATTTCTAAATCTTGATCATCACATCTAATATAGTATCTTCCATATGCACTATATGGCGTTTCTTTTCCATTAAATTGAATCTCAATTATTGTTTTATTATTATGAGTAATTATTTCAATTTTTGGATGAATAACTGGCTTAATATGATTCTTTATTTCATTAACAATTTTTGTTGTTGTATACTCACCAATTTCTTGTCCAAAAATTGTCCCATCATTTTTAATACCAAAATACAAACGACCAGTATTATTCTTATTAAGCATTGAAGTAATAGAAATAATGCCTTCTTTTAATTCACTTATAGTTTTTTTAAATTCAATTGTTTCAGATTCTTTTTTTGGTAACATATTCTCAACCTCTTGATTTATTGT
>CAYVZF010000034.1:0-3244 GCA_964456095.1 uncultured Erysipelotrichaceae bacterium | reverse complement strand
AATGTTAATATTGCTTTATCATTAAAACTTATCTCTCTTGTTATTAATTCTTGTAATGCAATTATAATATATGAAGCAATAATAGTTGAATCAACTCCTAAGTGTGGCATTGCACCATGACATTCTTTTCCTTTAATTATTATTTCGATAATATCACTTGAAGGTGAAATAACACCTGAATTAGGTATTAAAATATCACCAACATTTTTAGAAATATTTGGCATAACGTGTATCATTAATGCAAAATCAACCTTAGGATTATTTAACACACCATTTTCTATCATATTTTTAGCACCTTCTAATATTTCTTCTGCTGGTTGAAATAATATTTTAATATTATTTTTTAACTCTTTTTCATACTTTTTTATTATTTTTAATACTCCTAATGTTATAGCGATGTGAAGATCATGACCACACGCATGCATATTACCATTTTTAGATTTAAATGATAAATTTGTTTCTTCTTTTATTTCTAATGCATCCATATCCGCGCGAAAAAGAATTGTTTTATTACTTCTACCTTTAATATTAACAACAATTCCATTGTTACCGATCTCTATCGGCTTATATCCGATTTCATTTATTTTATTACATATATATTCTTTAGTTTTAAAAACATCAAAGCCTATTTCTGGGTTTTGATGTAATGTTCTTCTTATTTCTTTTATAAATTCAAATTCTTTTTTTGCTTCTTTAATATAGTTAATCTTATTCATACTAATAGTATTAACAATATTTAATCTTTATAATCATTACAACTATCCATATTATAATATTTAACAACACTAAAGAGCCATTAGCTATTGTAGAGATTTTAAATCCCCATCTTTTTTTCAAAATCGTAAAAACAATTGAAATAATTGCATATATTAAAACTAATCCTCCTGTTAAAAAAGAATAAAAAGCATTAAATAAAAGAAGAATAATTAATGGTACACTTACTTCATTATAACCACTGCCAGGTACATATTTTGGAATTTTATCAAAAAAAATGTCAATTAAAAGAATAATAGATACAATTAATAGAATTAATAAAGCAATGCTACTTATCACTCCTAAAACAATATCAATTATTTTAACAGCTTTACTATTAGTTTTAACTACTTCATTTTTCTTTTCCATACTCACATTCCTCCTAGTTTAAGAATATTATCGTATTCAGTTATTATTTTTGTTTGTAATTCATCATCTAATACTTTTTTATTAAATCTATGTTTTTTAGGATATCCCCAAACATGAAACAAACCTCTAGGACCTATTTGATATCCATAATCAATATCATTAAACACTGCATATATAACATTTAATGCAGCTTTTTTAGGTGATATAAATATTAATTTCATAATCGGAAATATTGTTTTATTAAATAATTTAGAAAATCCACCTTTTTCACTAGCAAAAAGAGTAGTAGGGCACACACCAGGATGAGCAATTATTATTGGAGCGCCATCTTTTATTAATTTTAATAAATGTATAATTAATAATCTTTTGCTTCTAGCATACACTTTAGTTTTATTAGAAGTATTTAAAGACATAATGTCAAATAAATCAATATTATTAAATCTATAACTAATTGATCCTAATACAATTATTTTACCATTTCTTTTTAAAACCAAATCAGATATTGATTCAACAATTCTTATTTGATTAAAATAATTAGTAGCAAAATGTATTTCTAAATTATCATCAAGTATCTTTTTATTTAAATGATATATTCCAGCACAAGAAATAAAATAATCAATATTAATACTTTTTATTACATTAATAAAATCGTTTACCGAATTTGACGAAGATAAATCCACGATTAATAAATAATAATTATTATCTGGATATTCTATTTTCAATTCATTAATAAGTTTATTACCTTTATCTTTATTTCTAATAGCAATATAAATATTAGCATTTAAATAAGATAAATATTTACATGTTTCAATACCTATTGAACCTGTAGCACCTAGAACAATAACATTTTTATTTTTTAAAGACTTACTATTTTTATTTATCCAATTATAATAATTTTTCATATAGCTCTTCCTTAATTAAATATTAACATAGTATTTAAAATATGTGAATAGGCAATATTTTGATTTTTTACGCAAATATGTATTTATAAAAACAAAAAAATGAAATAACGACATATTAGTTTTATATAATATACGCTATTTCATAATTAAAGATATAATTTAAGCAACACTATTCCATAGGTTTAACTTTAGTTTCAACAAAATCAATTTCTTCTTCAGTTAAATTATATTTAGTATATAATTGGCGATCAATTTCATTAATAGATTTAGACCAGTCAATATCGGAGCTATTTGTGAAATTTTGAAGTGGAACATAATAATATACTTTTTGCGTTGTATGTTGTGTTTGTTTTCTAATTCCAACTAAAAGCCTAAAAAACTTTGTTTTTATATACTTAATACAATTTTTTGTTTCTTCTAACGTTTCAAAAGGTCCTATTTGCAAAAAAGTTTCTGTACAAAGTTCTCCTGGCGTGCTAAGCACTGGCGTGCTTACCACTTCACCAATTGCACCACAACCATATGCTTCCGCAATAAAAACTTTATACTTATTTAAGCCGTTATTATATTTAGGAATCGGATAATTTTTTGGCAAATATTTCCACATTCTTTTCTGCCCTTCACCAAGGCCTAAAATTTTATAGCCATCTTCAATTGGTAAAGCAGAAAATTCTGGTAATCCATATTTTGTTGCTTTAGTCATAGTTTCCGCACGAAAGCCATATGGCTTAGAAGCGGAAACTATGACAGCAAAACTATCTAATTTAACTTTATGAACTTGATCTTTTATTTTCAAAAGCATATTGTCTCGAATATAAATATCATCAAATTCATTAGATAAATATCTATAAGATATACTTTCTCCATCAATTGTGATTGTGTGAATTTCACATTTACTTTCAAGTAAACTATCTCTTAAAAAGATACAAACACCACCTTTTATATCAACAGATGAAAATATATCTTTTGAAGATGTATAGTCAAATAATTTAATTATGTGTCTATCATTAATCATTATTTTTCTAAAATTATCCAATCCTTTTCCCCCTGTCATCCATCTAGATGGCATAATTAAAGTTAAAAAGTGTGGATTTAGACTTTTAGAAACATCTACAAAATAATTATAAACAGGAGTTGCACTTGCTTGAGCACCACCATCTGATACTTGATATGGTGGATTACCTACTATAGCATTAAACTTCATTTGACCATCTCCTTTA
>CAYVZF010000033.1:0-15534 GCA_964456095.1 uncultured Erysipelotrichaceae bacterium | reverse complement strand
GAATTTTATTAAAAAAAATTGTTCAACTAATCCTAATTTAAGATTAATGAACAATCTTTATTTTATTTTTCTTTTGTTATGTTAACATCAAGTTTATCATATGGAATTTCAATTCCAGCATCCATAATAGCTGTATTTATTTTTTCATTTAAATCAAAATATACACTCCAATAATCGCTTCTATTAACCCATACTCTAACAGTAATATCAATCGCAGAATTAGCATAACTTGATACAGTTACAAATGGTTTTGGATCACTTAATACTTTATCATTTGAAGATATCATATCGTAAATAATTTCTTTTGTCTTATTAGAATCTTCACCATAAGCAATTGAAAACAAGAAATCAACTCTTCTTGTATCTTTTGCGGATACATTAACAATAACATCATTAGCAAGAACTCCATTAGGAATCATTTGAACTTTATTATCAGGTGTTACTACATATGTATAAAACATTTTAATTTCTTCTACTGTACCTGAGCATCCTTGTGCAGTAATATAATCTCCTATTTTAAATGGTTTCATTACAAGTATTACAAGTCCTCCTGCAAAGTTAGATAAACTACCTTGTACCGCAAGAGAAATACCAACACCTAATGATGAAATAATTGCACCAAGACCTGCTGTATCAAAACCTACAAAGGTTATTATTAAAAATAATAATCCTATTTTTAATCCATATTTTAAGACTTGATAAGTAACAGAGATTAATGTTTTTTCTCTATTTCTTTCAATCATTCTCTTTTTAACGTTATTTGAAAACTTATTAATTATTTTAAATCCTATAAATAATACTATTAAACCTATTAATATTTTAATTCCTTGATGAATAATCCAGTTATATATAGTATTTAAGACTTGATTCCAATCAATACTAGATAAAGTAGAAATTTCATCGCTAGTTGTAGAATCAATCGAATTAATATCACTATTTGTTACACTAGTAAATAAAATTAATTTATTAAATATATTAAACATAATTCCTCCAATTCATTAAATATATTTTAATTTTTTAATATTTTTCTTTCAATAATATTGTTTTATTATTTATTGAAATTATAAGTAAATATCATTATTTTTTTTAAAATTATTTATTTTGTAAATACTATACTATATATTTAATTTTGCAGAGTAGTTTATAAGCGTTAAGTGTCTCATGATGGGAAGTTGCGTGAGAACGAACACATTTGTGGCGGTTTATAAACGCGTCCGCTGTTAACGCGGACCTGCTAAATTATTTAGGAGGTTCTATGAAAAACAATTTAACTAAGGTGATAACTATATCTAGTGTTATGGCTGCTTTTTCTGTCGTATTGAATCTTATGTCTGTACGAACTGATACATCTTTATACACTATTTATGCTTTGCCCCTTCTTATCGCAGGGATTTTATATGGTCCTGTTGTTGGATTATATTCTGGTTTAGCTACAGGAATAATCGTACAAATATTCACATATGGGATAACACCAACTACAATATTATGGCTTCTTGCTCCTGCTTCTTGGGGATTATTTTCTGGATTTATTTCATATTTATTCGATTATAAGATTAAAAGCATAAACATATTTGTTATTGTATTTATTTGTTCTACAATAGCATTAATTATCAATACACTAGCATTAAAATTAGATGGATTATATTATGGATATTCAACTGCATTTATTTATTCAAATCTAGCCTTAAGGATTATTTCTTCTTTCATTATTGGTATTTTTTATTTCATAATTTTAGTAATTATTTTACCTAGAATTAGTAAAATTAAAATATTTAATTTACAAAAAGAAAAAGATAATAATGATGATACAATTAAAAATAAAAAAGTTAAAATTAATTTAATTATTAATAAAAAATAATTATAAAGGAATAAATAAATCTTCTTCCAAAAAATTACCTTTTTTATTAAATTCAAAATGAAATAAACAAGTTACATATTTATTTATTCTATTATCATATACATTAACTATTTTACATGGATTTAATCCATGTTTTTTTGCATTTAAAATTATTTCTTCTTTTCTATCTGCTCGATGAACTAAATAGAATCGCCCATTTTCTTTTAAATTATTTTTAACAGTTACTAATAATTGATCTAATGAAAGTAATGCTTCTCTTTTTGCATAATCTATGAATATTGATTTAGATGGAGTAGATCCGTTTTTTTTAAAAAATGGTGGATTTGATATTATTACATCAACTTTTTCACCTATATATGTAGAAGCATTACAATTAATTAACGTTGCATCAATATTATGAAATTTAAGATTCTTTTTACATAACTCTAATGCTTCATCAAATATATCTATTCCAATTAATTTTCCTTTTGCTTTTAATGAAGCATATAATAATAATGCGCCATTATTAACACCGATATCCAATAATGATTCATTATTATAAAAATTAAAAAACTCTCCTAATAAAAATGTATCAGTATTTATTTTAAACATATCATCACGTTGAAATATAATCATTTCTTGATGATTTGGTAAATAATCTTCCCTAATCATATTAATAATTATTTAATTTATCATCAAGACTATCTAAAAAGTCATCAAGTTCTTTTTTCGAAAAATCATTAATTCTTTCATATAATTTTTCGACTTCTTCTTTAAATACACTTAAAACATTTAAAACGTCATCCATTTTATATAAAACAAAATTATTATTATATGTATCATATATTTCTAATTCTAAAGAAAAGAAATTAATATTATCTTTTTTAATTTTATCAATTTCAACATAAGCAAATTCTTCATATTCTAAGCATAAAATAGTATTACTCTTCTTTGTTTTTAAATCTTTCCACATAATTATTCTACCTCATATTCATTTATTCTATTACCTTCAAAATCATATAATTTTATCGTTTTATTTTCGATAATTGCAAATGTATGTTCGTTATAAACCTTAGGAATTGAAATACTTCCTGGATTAAAATAATAAATACCATTAATATTTTTAAAATCATATATATGAGTATGTCCATATAAAATAACTTTACCTTTTTTACTATTATTTTCATCATCAAAATCTAAATGTTGACCATGAATTAAGTAATAATTTATTCCATCAATATTAAGATTATATTCATCATGTATTTTAAAGTCTAAAACCATTTGATCTACTTCTGCATCACAATTACCTTTAACCGCTATAATATAATCTTTGTATTGATTTAATATAGATACTAAATTTTTTACATTATGTCCATATGGTAAATCATTTCTAGGACCATGATATAAAATATCACCTAGTATTATTATTTTATCACATTTACTTTTTTTGAAATATTCAATTGCTTTTTCAAAATAGTAATATGAGCCATGTATATCCGATATAACAAAATATTTCATAATATTCACCTTTATACCTTTCAATAAAAGTATATCATTTTAAATGCTTCTAAAACTATAATTTAATGCGTATTATTCAAGATAATATTGTTAATAATAACTTTGTTAAGGTGATAAAATGAAAAAAATTAAGAAAATTAAAGGTCTTGAAGTACTTGATTCGCGTGGTAATCCTACACTTAAAGTTACTATTACTTTAGATGATGAAACTTGTGCTAGTTCAATCATTCCTTCAGGAGCTTCAAAAGGCGAAAAAGAGGCATATGAGTTAAAAGATAATGATTTATTTAGATTTAACGGCAAAGGCGTTTTAAAGGCAATAAATAATGTTAATAGTATTATTTCAAAAGAATTAATAGGATATGATATTAATAATCAAGAATTAATTGATGAAGTATTAATTAACTTAGATGGGACTAGTAATAAAAGTAATTTAGGCGCTAATGCGATACTTGCAACTTCAATTGCTTCTTTTAAATTAAATGAAAAATGTTTTAATTTTCCTTTAAATAAAACTATTCAAAAGAAAGAAAAAATTATTCTTCCAGTACCATTAATTAATATTATTAATGGAGGTGCACATTCTAATAGTAATATCGACTTTCAAGAATATTTACTGATTCCAGCAGGTTTTAACACTTTTAAAGATGCTTTAAGAGCAAGTGTTGAAATATATCATATACTAAAAGAAGTATTAAAAGAAAAAAATTATAGTACTAACGTAGGAGATGAAGGTGGATATTCCGCTAATTTTAAAAATGGTAATGAAGAGCCGTTAAAATTAATATTAGAAGCAATTAAAAGATCAAATTATAAAGAAGGTAAAGAAATATTTATTGGATTAGATATTGCATCAAATGAATTTTATATTAAAGGAAAAAATGTATATAATTTAAAAAAATCAAATGAAGGCATTAAATCATCTGATGAAATGATTGAATATTATAAATATTTAATTAATAAATATCCTATCATATCAATAGAGGATGGTTTATCTGAATTCGATAATGATGGATGGATAAAATTAACAAAAGAATTAGGAAATAAAATTCAATTAATAGGTGATGATTTATTCGTTACAAATTATAGTTTATTACAAAATGGAATCAATAATAAAATTGCTAATGCTATATTAATAAAGCCAAATCAAATAGGTACTATAAGTGAAACATTAAAAACAATTAATTTAGCTAAAGAAAATAATTATAATTATATAATTTCACATCGTTCAGGTGATACAGAAGATACTTTTATCGCAGATTTAGCAGTATTAGTCGATGCAAAACAAATTAAAACTGGAAGTGTTACAAGAAGTGAAAGAACTTGTAAATATAATAGACTTTTAGAGATTGAAGATGAATTAAAAGATAAAATAACATATTTAGGATTAAAAGCATTTAAAATAATTTAACTATTAAGTCTATTTTTTACTTAATTAATTCTTTTAATGTTAATTGGCCTTTATTTAATATTTTACCATGTTTTTTAACATATAAATTTATCAAATTTTTAATTTCAGAATTACTCATTCTAGAAAAATAATTGTAAACAAAATCATACTGTTTATTATATTTTTTATTATTTTTTTTATAAAATAAACTAGCTTTCATATTGGATTTTACTTTCAGAAAATCATCATACAAATCTTCATTTAATATAAATAATATTTCAAATTCTGGTGTTGTTGAGATATCAATTACTTTTTCTATTTTTTCAGGTAAAATTGTTTTAGGAATAATTAATTTATCATTAAGTACATCACCAACACGATATATTATTACTTTTTCATTGTAATTTAATTGTTGAATATATCCTTTAATATCACTATCAATTTGTCTATTATGATATATTTGTTCCATTAGTAGCTCATTTTTTTTATATTTTAAAATATTTTTTTCTAACAAAACATTAAGAAATGCTAATTCTGTTTACCTTCAGTCATTATTAGAATATAACTCATTTAATATATTTCTCCTTACTTCTAATAATTGTTTATAATTTAAAGATGTATTAAATACATTATTATCAAATTGCTTACTTTTTAAAAGTTCGGTTCTTACATCATAATCTGAATATAAATTTTTAATATTAATTCTACCATTATCTTTATGAGTAATAAAAATACCATCACGACGTTTTAAATAATCTAATATTTCAATATAATGAGTACTAAAAATTATTTGTGCATATTTTTTATTAATCTTCTCATCATTAAATAAGAATAACAAATTATATACCAAATTTTTTTGAAAACAGTTTTCTATTTCATCAACAATCAATACTTTACCATTTTTTATTGCATTAATTGCTCTAATATATAATTCAACACCCCTAAATGTTCCTGCAGATAATATTGCAAGTAATTCCGAACTATGAATGATAGTTTCTTCTTCATTGATTCTTTTAAATATAACATTATCAGAGTTATTATAAATAATATATTCGATACTATCATCTAATAGTTTAATAATTGAAGATACTAATTCTTTATTACAATTATTTAAACTAGAAAAAAAAGTATTTCTAACAATTACTTCATTGAAATTAGTAATATTATTTGAATAAAAATCATCAACAAAAATTTCATTTTTTGTAAGTTTAGTAATCGCGGATGTATCATCTAAAGAATCACATAATAAGTTACTGACATCTTTATTTTCAAATTCTATTATTTCTAAATTCTTCTTTCCCCTAGATTTTACATATTTCATACTAAGTAATTTTTCATTTTTTATTGATGAAAATATATTTGCACTTGAAACATTTATATTATCAATCTTATTGAAATCCACATAATATTTATATAGATATTGGTTTAAATAAAATACTACTTCAAGATGAATTATTTCTTTTTTATATTCTCTTGAAATATATTCCCATCTTCCAGTTTGCAAAAAATTAAATGTTTTTAAAATTAAAGACAATACCGTACTTTTTCCTGAAGAATTACCTCCAACAAAAGATATACTTCTTAATGTATTCAATCCTTCATCAATAGGAAGAACTTCTTTGCTCGTGTCATCATTATATACTCTTGCTTTTGTTGTTAAATCAACTTCGAAATCATCTTTAAGAAGTTTATAACCATTAACTTTAATTTTTAACACCTTTAACATTTAGAATTACCTCCAATACTCCTAAATAATAAACTTTTTTTACATTTTTTTCAACTCTTAAACAAAAAAAATGTTTAAGAGTAATATTATTATATTCGGTTATTATTTTTTTTATGTATATTTACAATATAATCATTAAGAAACAAGTCATATTAAAAAAACATATTTCTACAACCTTTTAACTTAATATTATTTTATAATCCTCTATTGCAAAGTGATGATAAATATTAAACGTAACGAATGTATAATAATATTAAAATTTTATTCATAGAAAGAAAGTACTTTATCAACTAAAGAATATATTTACCATTTCCTAAATTTACAACTATAATATTTATAAGTCTTTTATTCTTTCTAATAATTTCACTAACTCCTATAATAAATAATCCTTCAGCTAATCATTTATAATAGATATTACTTTAAAAAAAAGCACTATAACATCATTTATAAATGATATTAGAAGTGCTAATTATTTTTATTATTTACATTTTCATATATTAAATCATATTTTTTTAAATAAACGATATAATCATTTCTTTTAGTGCAATTGGTTAAGAAAGTTTAATTTAATCTATTACTTCAAATTGTGAATTATATAATTCAGCATAAAATCCATTTTTTTGTAATAACTCGTAATGAGTACCATTTTCAACTATATCACCATTATTCATTACTAATATAATATCAGCATTTTTTATCGTAGATAATCTATGCGCTATAACAAAAGATGTTCTTCCTATAGTTAACTCATCCATTGCTTTTTGGATTATTAATTCTGTTCTTGTATCTACACTACTTGTTGCCTCATCAAGAATTAGTAAAGGTGAATCTTTTACCATGGCTCTTGCAATTGTTAATTGTTGTTTTTGACCTTCTGATAATGAAATATTATCATCAAGTAAAGTATCATATCCATTAGGAAGAGTTCTTATAAAGTATTTTAAACCAACCGCTTTACATATTTGATCTAGTTTTTCATTTGAAATATCTTCTTTGTTATATATTAGATTTTCTCTTACAGTTCCTTTGAATAACCAAGTATCTTGTAAGATCATATCAAACATATTTCTAACATCTTCTCTTTTCATTTCTTTTATAGAATGATTATCAATTAATATATCGCCTGAATTTGTTTCATAAAAACGCATCAATAAATTTACAATAGTAGTTTTTCCAGCACCTGTAGGTCCTACAATAGCTACCTTTTGTCCTTTTTTTATACTAACTGAAAAATCATTTATAATAGTTCTTTCTTCATCATAACTAAAGTTGACATTTTTAAATTCAACATTACCTTCAATATTAGTTAAAACAAAATTCTTATCGCTTTCATCTTCTACTTCTTTTTCTTCTAATACATCAAATACTCTTTTTGATGCTGCAGAGGCTTGTTGTAATGAACTAATTGATTGAGCAATTGTTTGAAGTGGCGAAGAAAATAATCTAGCATACATAGTAAATGATATAATTATTGGGAATGTTACTCCACCAACATTGTTTATTGTCATTGCAATACCAATTATAAATATTAATGCATAAGAAAGATTTCCTACAAATGTCATTACTGGAGGTAAAATTCCAGATAAAAATTGTGACATAAAATTATTTTTAAATAATTGTTTATTTATATTATTAAAACTATTAATTACTTTATTCTCAGCATTGTACGATTTTATTACTTGATGATTTGAGTATACTTCTTCAATTTGTCCATTCATTTCACCTAAATTAGTTTGTCTTCTATTAAAATACTTTTGTGAAGTAATTATAATAACAAACATTAATGCAAAACCAATAATTGATGTTGTAATTGTTATTAACCCTAAAGTAACATTAACACTAAACATCATAATTATAACACCTATAAATAATGTTATAGCATTAACAAAATTAGCAAGTGTACTTCCTAAAGTTTGTGAAATGGTATCTACATCATTTGTGACTCTTGAAATAATATCCCCTCTTGTTGTTTTATCAAAATAACTAAGCGGTAATTTATTTAATTTTTTATCGATATCTGTTCTTAATTTTTTTGACGTTTTTTGTGTTACTATTGACATAATATATTGTTGTAAATAACCTACAATCGCGCCTAAAACATATATAGAAATAAGTATTATACATTTATTAATAAATGAATCAAGATCAACACCATTAATAGAAGTAATACCATTTATTATTATTTCTAATAAACCCTCTATTTTTTTAGGACTTATTATTTGTGTTATTGCAGAAGCAAATGCAAATATTAATGCTATTACAATTGCAATTAAGTAAGGTTTACAATATTTAATCAATTTCATTATAGAATTAATATCTATTTTTTCTTTTGAAACATTATTTCTTTTCATAGGACCTTGCATATTATAATTCCTCCCTTGATAATTGAGATAAAGCTATCTCTTTATAAATAGGACAATTTTCAATTAATTCGCTATGTTTACCGTTACCTACAATTTCTCCATCATTTAAAACTAATATTCTATCGGCATTCTTTATTGTTCCGATTCTTTGGGCAATTATAATTACTGTTTTATCATTATAATTCTCTTTTATACCTTTTCTTACAAGCATATCAGTTTTATAATCAAGTGCAGAAAATGTATCATCAAATATAAATATTTCAGAATCTTTATATAATGTTCTAGCTATAGAAATTCTTTGTTTTTGTCCTCCTGAATAGTTTGTTCCACCTTGAGCAACATCACTTAAAATGCCTTTTTCTAATTCATTAATAAAAGTTGATTGTGATATATTGATTACTTTTTCTATTTTTTCTTCATCAATTGTGTCACTTCCATATGTAATGTTTTCTTTAATTGTACCTTTAAATAATGCTGCTTTTTGATTAGCTACACTTATTTTTTCTCTTAAATTTTTTAAATCATATTCTTTAACATTTATATTATCAATTAAAACTTCTCCATCACTAACATCATAAAAACGATTAATCAAATTAATAATAGAAGTTTTACCACATCCTGTAGCCCCTATTATCGCTAAAGTTTCACCTTTATTAACTTTAAATGAAATATTTTTTAATGTTTCTTCTCCTTTATCATTATAAGAAAATGAAACATTTTTAAATTCAACAGTTCCTAATAATTCATTACTTACTACTTTACCACTTTTAATTGTATTTTTTGTTTTTAGAACTTCCCAAATACGATTACCTGAAACAATAGTTCTTGGTAATATAATAAATACTACAATTAATATCATAAATGACATAACGATTTGCATTGCATATGAAGTAAAAGCTGTCATATTTGCTACTGCATTTGTTCTTTCTTCAATAAAAGCTTGCATATTATTATTTAAATTCGATAAAGTAATTTCATTAATTATAATAGCGCCAATCCAATAAATAGCAAGCATTAATCCATTCATACATATATTCATTATAGGGTTTAATAATCCCATTAATTTATTAGTAAAAAGATTTGTTTTAGTAATATTATCATTAGCTTTTTCAAATTTATTTTCTTGAAATTCTTCAGCATTAAATGCCCTAATAACTCTTACACCTGAAACATTTTCACGTGTTATATCATTTAAATCATCTGTTAATTTTTGTATTTTTTTAAATCTAGGTAAACATAACGCAACAAGAATACCTACACAAACAACAATCACAACAACACATATTATCGTAGCGTATGTCCATCTAAGATCTGTTTGAGAGATTTTTAAAATTCCCCATATAGCCATTATTGGAGCTTTAATTAGCATTTGTAAACCAATCGCCATAAAGTTTTGAACTTGCATGACATCATTTGTTGTTCTAGTTATTAAACTTGCTGTTTGAAAATTATTCATTTCACTATTTGAAAAACTAGTAATCTTTTTAAATAATTTTTCTCTTAATGTCATTGAAAATGAACTAGAAAGTCTTGAAATAAAAAACGAACATATTACAGCACATAATAAACTTGATAATGCGCATATTATCATCATGCCACCATTTCTATATACTTCAGTCATACTATTTGTTCCACTTTGAACTAAAATAGTTAATTCTTTAGTGTAATCTGGTATTTTAAGTTCTAATGCAACTTGTAAAAAAATTAATACACAAGAAATTAAAATATAAAGATAATCTTTCTTTTTTAAATACTTAAATAAGTTTAGCATAAAATCCTCCTTCTAATTTAACTAACAAGGTTAGTAATATTTTAAAAAATATATGCAGAAATTAATTCTGCATTTTTATAAATTTTTTAATACTTTAATTGTTTCATCATCAAATAATGATACGTTTTTCATTTTATAAGATATACGTATGAATTCTTTAAGATCATCATATCCTACTTGCTGAATCATTTTTGAAACTAAAATAATAATTGCTTCTTTGTATTTTGAAGTTATCTTTTTTCCTTTTTCAGTAAGTTGAACTACAGTTTTTCTAGCATCAGATATAGAACTTTTTTTTATAATCAACCCTTTCTTTTCCATAGATGATAATAATTTTGCCATTCTAGCTGTCGATACACAAAGTGCTTTCGATAAATCTAAAGATATAACTTCATTTTTATGATTTGCTAAGTAAGCAAGTACAAAATGTGTACCTTTTTCAAGTTCACTAATTTTTTCAAAAAAGAAACGTGGTCTACAATTTTGCATTTCATCCATAATTTCAATAGCTTGCTGTCTTAAATCCATACTACCTCCAAAAATTAACTAACCTAGTTAGCATTTTACAATGAACTATTTTTATTATCAATAGTTTTTTGCATTAACTTTAAAATTTTTAGTTTTGTAAATCGATAAAATAGAATTCAATAAGTAAATATAATTTTTTAATGTAATATTTTATATCATAATAATCATGTTTTTATTTATAATAGAAAAAAGCTAATGATGCAATTAATAAATCAATGTAATAACTAGATAGTTTGTGCAAGAGCAAAATTAAAGATTTTTACAATTTAAAAAAACGTCTATTTCTAGGCGTTTTTTTAAATATTCACAATTAAATGGTGCCTCTTGGCGAAGTCGAATCACCCACTGATCCTTACCATGGATCTGTTATACCGATTAACTAAAGAGGCATATTTTTTGATACCTCTTTAGAATAATAATTTTTGATTAATAAGTCAACAATTATTTACTTAAATATCAAATGCAATCGCTAATGCTTTTTTTACATCATCAAAAGTTTTTTTTGATAATGTAATTTTTCCATTATTCTTTCCAACCATTCTTCCAATTCTTCTTTTGGATACACTTCTTATCGCATCAATTTTTAAATAAGAATGTTGATTTTTATAATTTAATCCTTCAATAACACCAATATCAAATGTTAAAGCAGAATTGCTTCCATCTCTACTTGATAGCGGAATTACTATAACATTTCCTAAATCTAATCCTATTACTACAGCATAATGCCCTTTAGTATTATAATCTGATAATTCAGTACCAACATTAATCCCAAACTCTACCCAAACAACATCACCAACATTTAAATCATCAGGTTGAGTTTGATAACCTTGTTTTTCAAGTGATTCTAAAAAGTAATCCGTTTTTTTATCTAACCATGATAAATATTCTTCTGCAAGTTCATGATTAGTATATTTTAATTTTCTTTCTATATTATCTAAATAATATTTAGATTTGTTCTTCAATTAGCATATTCACCTCAATGATAATATATGCATTTTTTTGTTTTTTTCTTATATTTCTTCACAATATAAGTCATATGAAGAAACATCTCTAACAATAAATCTAATCGTATCACCTAAATCATATATAGATGTTGAATAAACATAAATACATCCGTCAATTTCATCTGGAGCATTAAAGAAGTTTCTAACAGTATATGCTCCTTTTTCTTCATTAAAAGATGTAATAATTCCTTCCATTTCCACATTTAAAAATCTTTTATTACGTTTTAATGATATTTCACTTTGAATTTTCATTATTTTATTTTTTCTAGATTCTTTAATTCTTTTTGCTATTTGATTATCGAGTGTAGCACCTATAGTTCCTTCTTCACTTGAATAAGTAAATACTCCTAAATGATCAAATTCAATTTCTTTAATAAATTCACACAAATTAGAAAAATCTTCTTTTGATTCAGTTGGATATCCTACAATTAAAGTTGTTCTTAATATGGCATTAGGTACTTTATTTCTAATCTTGTTAAATAATTCTATTAAGAATTTTTTATTACCTCTTCTTTTCATAGAAAATAATACATTATCTTCACTATGTTGAATAGGTATATCAAAATAAGGCGTTAGTTTTTCTTCTTTAGCAATTAATTCTATTAAATCGTCAGTTATTTCATCTGGATATAAGTATAATAAACGAATATATTTAAACTCTTTTATTTTTAATAATTCTTTTAATAGTTCAACGATGTTTTTTCTTGGAAATAAATCTTCTCCATAACGCGTTGTATCTTGAGAAATAACAACTAATTCTTTAACACCTTTACTTGCAATTGTTTTTGCTTCAATAATTAAATCATTAAAAGAAAATGATCTAAAACCACCTCTAATTAATGGAATAGCACAGTACGAACAACGATTATTACAACCTTCTGATATTCTTAAAAAAGCAGTATATTTTTCTGTTGATAAATATCTTACACCTCTAGTTATTTCACCATTTAATTTTTTATTGATGACACTAGACAATAATTCATTAAATTTTGGATATTCTTTAATCGATACAAATAAATCAACTTCTTTAATTTCTTCTTCTAATTGCTTTTTATAACGTTCAACTAAACATCCTGTAACAACTGTAATCTTATTATATGCAAGCATTTCAAAGATTGTATCAATTGATTCTTTTTTAGAATCATCAATAAAACCACACGTATTAATTATTATTATATCAGCATCATCAGGTGAAGAAACAAATGAAAAATCATTAGAATCCAAAAATGCCATTATTTCTTCACTATCGACTCTATTTTTTGCACATCCAAGTGAAATAAAACCAACTTTATACATAAAACACCTTCTATCTTATTAATAAACTTTCTTTAATATACCATTAAAATATATTTCATCAATTATTCCTCCACCAAGCATTAAATCACCATCATAAAATACCGCGGCTTGACCAGGAGTTACAGCTTTAAATGGTAAATAAGTAACTTCAACATCCCCATTATCTAATATTTTTATTTTGCAAGGATGATCTTTTTGTCTATATCTAAATTTTACACCTAATTCTTTATTTTCAATTTTTTTATCTATATATCCTAATTGCCAATTAACATTTTTTACTATTGCTTTATCGGATAATAAATAATCATTTTCATCACCTTGAGAAACATATAAAATATTATTTTTTACATCTTTTGAAACAACAAACCAGCTTCCAGTAGGTATACCTTTAATACCACCTATACCAAGTCCTTTTCTTTGTCCAAGTGTATAATATAATACACCATCATGAGTACCTACTTTTTTATTAGAAACAATATCCAAAATATCACCTTTTTTAGCAGGTAAATAATTATTTAAAAATTGTTTAAAATTTCTTTCACCGATAAAACATACTCCAGTCGAATCTTTCTTATCTTGTACAGAAATTAAACCTAATTCATGCGCGATTATTCTTACTTCTTCCTTTTTAATGTCACCAAGAGGAAATAAAGTTGCTTTTAATTGTTCTTGATTAACTTGAGATAAAAAATATGTTTGATCTTTACTATCATCAAATGCTTTATGTAACGAAGCAATTCCATTTTCATCTATTCTTTTAGCATAATGCCCCATTGCAATATAATCGAATCCCTTATCCATTGCAAATTTTCTAAATGTTTCAAATTTAATATACTTGTTACAAAAAATATCAGGATTAGGTGTCCTTCCTAATTTATATTCAGATAAAAAATACGTAAAAACGTAATCCCAATACTCTTTAACAAAATCAATTCTATAAAGAGGAATATCTAATTTTTTTGCTACCTCTATTGCATCTAAATAATCTTGTTCTTGAGGACAAATATCATTGTTAAGAGTAGGATTACCTAATTGATCATTATTTATATATGCATCCCAGTTGCGCATAAATCCACCTGCAACATCATATCCTGCTTTTTTTAATAAATATGCACCAACTGCAGAATCAACTCCTCCAGATAAGCCTATCATTACTTTCTTTTTTTCCATACTAAAGCTCCTTTGAGTCAATAATCAATGTGAATGGTCCATCATTAATTAGTTCTATTTGCATATCCGCGCCAAATACACCTTGTTCACAATTAATAGTCTTTCTAATATATTCTAATGTTTTATCATATAAAGGTTTAGCCACTTCATAAGTAGCGGATTCAGTAAAAGAAGGCCTTTTTCCTTTTTTTAATGATGCATAAAGTGTAAATTGAGAAACAACCATTATTTCACCATTAACATCAGTTAATGATAAATTTGTTTTACCATTTTCATCTTTAAATAGTCTTAAACCTAAAATTTTATCCATTACTTTTCGTATATCTTCTTCACTATCTAATGAAGAAAAACCTACTAAAACTAAAAAACCTTTATTTATTGAAGAATAAAGTTTGTTATCTATTGATAATTTTGCTTTTTTAACAACTTGTAATACACATCTCATAAAACTACCTTTAATTAACTAATTCACTAAAATCAATAATACCAAGTGAACCTTCATTCTTTGAATCTAACCAATTAAAAGAATTCTTATTATTTGAGTTTTCATCACTAGAAACAATTTCACTTATAAGGGAACTATTTTCAACATCATTTGAGCTATTTGTATTATCATTAGTACAAGAAACTAATGATATTAATAATATAAGGCAAAATAATTTTCTTTTCATAATAAATCTCCCTTTTGAATAACATATATAATATTTTATATATAAAAATATTATGATTCAATTAAAAACAATAAAAAAAAAGATACGTTTTACTGTATCAATATTTAATGGCGGCCTCTAGGCGACTCGAACGCCTGACCTACCGCTTAGAAGGCGGTTGCTCTATCCAACTGAGCTAAGAGGCCAAATGCTTTATTATAATATCATATTTTCAAAAAGTTTCAACACATTTCTATTTTTTTATTCAACTTTTTTTAAAA
>CAYVZF010000032.1:0-16150 GCA_964456095.1 uncultured Erysipelotrichaceae bacterium | reverse complement strand
TTAACATATTTTTTATTACTTGAAAAGATACTATTTTTTTAAAATAAATCAAATATTAACTTTTTTCATACATTACACCATAAAATAATAATTATTATTTTAATAATATTTATTTTTTTCATATAATTAGATATACTAATTTTAAAGAAGGAGCTAAAAATGGATTGGATTTCAATAGTATTTATAACAACTATCATAATATTTATAATTATAGGAATCATTAAAGGTTTTGCGCGTAGTATTATAGATGTTGCAGGTGAATTAATTATATTAATATCATCATGCTTATTAATAAAACCAATAAGTTTAATTATTGAAAAAATTGATATATTTATAAATTTAAAAAACACTATCTATTCTAATCTATTAAATATAAATCATTTATTCGGTGAATCTTTTAGTAAAAATAATCCCGAAGAAATATCTAGAGCATTACAAGAACTAAATATCCCCGAATTATTAAATACATTATTAACAAAACAAATAATCAATCTAATCCCTGATAATTCTAATTTCATTTTAGGAGAAATATTATCATCTCTTTTGTTAAAAATAGGAATAACTATTATTTGTTTTATTGTAATATACTTAATATTAAAAATACTTTTAGTAATTGTAAAAATAATTATCAAAAAATTAATAAAAACAATAAAACCAATTAAAAAAATAGATAAATTTTTAGGTGCAATTTTAGGTTTGTTTGTAGGAATAATAATAACTAATGTATTATGTTTATTAATAACAGCAATAATAGGTATACCTTTATTTGAAAACGTCAATAATATTATTATTAATGAAATGTGCTTAAATAATGATACATTTACATTATCAAAATTTATTTATGAACATAATTTATTATTATTCTTAATAACGTTAATATTATAAGATTCTTATTTTTTTAATTTATAGTCTGGAATTATATTATTTAATCTTTTTTCTTTACACATTTTTTTTAGTTGTAATATTTCAATTTCAGATAGCTTTCTATAAGAGCCTCTTTCTATATCTTTAACACTTAAAAATCCTATTGACATTCTATGAAGTGCTTTTACCTCATGAGAAATCGCTTCAAACATTCTTCTTACTTGACGATTTCTACCTTCATGAATTGTAATTTTCACTATTACTTTATCATTATCATTTTTTAAAACCATTACTTTTGCAGGAGCGGTTAAACCATCATCTAATATAATACCTTTTTCTAATTTGGATACTTCTTCATTATTAATTTTTCTTCTTAAAGATACATAATAAGATTTATCAAGATGAGATGATGGATGTGTAATAAGTTCACTTAATTCACCATCATTTGTTATTATAATCGCACCAGAAGTGTTTAAATCTAGTCTTCCCGATGGATAAAGTCTTTTATCTACATCTTTAAAATAATCTAAAACTGTTTTTCTGTTTCTATCATCTGAAGCAGTAGAAACAACCCCCAAAGGTTTATTAAAAAGATAAGATACTTTTTCCTCTACAACATTAGAAACAGATAATCCTTCAACTTCTATATTATCAGTAATAGATACTAAATGACCCATTTCATTTATTAAAACACCATTAACTTTTACTAATCCATTTTTAATATATTCTTCAGCTTTTCTTCTTGAACATATTCCTTTATAAGCCATCGCTTTTTGAAGCCTCATTTTCTCTTCCACAAAAATCACCATAACCATTTTAAATTATTTAAATAACTAAATAAAGGATTATTAATAAATAATATATTAATAAATAAAGCATTTAAATTTTAAAAATATATTGTTTAAAAAATACTTTAACACTATACTTTTTATTAATCACATTGGTTTTTAAGGGAGATTAAAGAAATGGATTTATTTATTAAAATATTAGTATGTTTTATTGCAGGTGCAGGAGCAGGAATAGGTACTGGTTTTGCAGGCATGAGTGCCGCGGCAATTATAGGTCCTATGTTAATAACATTTTTAGATATTCCTGCATATCAAGCAATCGGAATTGGTCTTGCAAGTGATGTACTCGCAAGCGCAGTAAGTGCATGGACATATAAAAAGAATAATAACCTTGATATAAAACACAGTTTAGTTCTTTTAATCACTGTATTAATAATGACAGTTGTTGGAAGTTATCTTGCAACATTTTTACCAGAACAAACAACAAGTGGAATTATGCAAATTGCACTAATAATACTTGGACTTAAGTTTATTATTTTCCCTACAAAAACAACAAAAGAAAAAATGCTATCCGAGAGTAAGAAAAAACAAGTAATTAAATCTATTATCGGCGGTATTATTATTGGTTTAATATGCGGTTCAGTAGGAGCAGGTGGAGGAATGATGCTTCTACTAATACTAACTAGTTTTTTAAATTATCCAATGCATATGGCAGTTGGAACAAGTGTATTTATCATGACATTTACAGCATTAACTGGAAGTGTAAGTCACTTTGTTATTGATGGTATGCCAGATACTTTATGCTTAATATTATGTGCAGCATTTACATTAATTTGGGCTAGAATTGCATCATTAATAGCGAATAAAGCAAATGCAAAAACACTTAATAGAGTTGTTGGCATTGTTATGATTGTTATTAGTGTAGTAATTTTACTAGTCAACTATGTATTATAAACATAATTATTAATTTTATACTTCCCAATATAATTAGAATTATTATGTTCATCAATGTATAATACTTCTAGATATAATGTATCTTTAAATATTCTATAAATAATTGTACCTTTCATATATTCATTTTTTCTTAATCTATAACAAATATTAAAAGATGAATTAATATTAACATTTAATATTTTATTATCTCCTTTTGTTAATAAAATATAGTAATCATATTCATTAAAATATTTTTCAAATTTATTTTTATGAAAAGTAAAATCTTGTCCACAGTCAAAAGTACATACTATTAATTTTTGGCTGTTTTTTTCTGCAGCATTAATCAAAGTTCTTTTTGCTTTATATGTATATCCTGTTTTACCACCTAAAAGATATTCATAGTTATTAAGTAATTTATTTTTATTGATAAATATTCTATCTAAAGATTTATATCTTTTGGTATTAATTATTTGACAAAATAGTTCATTTTCCAAACAATAACTCATAAGTAAGGACATATCATAGCAAGTTGAAATATTACCATTATCATTAATATCAAGTCCTGAAGGATTTGAAAAAACTGTATTATTCATATTTAATTCTCTTGCTTTATCATTCATCAATAAAACAAAATCATCAATACTTTTACTAATATTAGATGCAATTGATAAAGCACAATCATTGCCAGATCTTAATAAGAGTCCATATAATAAATCAATAATAGTTATTTTTTCACCAATACTTAAATATATTGCACTTCCAACACATTCATTTATTTCATCACCTATTGTTACAACATCAAATAATTTATCACTTTCAATTGCAATAATGGCAGTCATTATTTTAGAAATAGACGCAACTGATCTGGTTTCATTTTCATTTTTTGATTCTAATATCTCATTTGTTAATGCATCCATTACTATATAGTTTCTAACATAAATACTTTCACTAGAAGAAACTTCATTAACATTATTAAACGGTAAAAAAATAAATAATAAAAATAAAATAACATACTTCTTCATTTATTACACCTCAAAATAAGATATGGTTAACAATAAAGTAAAATGTTATTTTATTATTCATTTTTTTAACAATTATTATTTACAAAGATATTCTTTTTGAAGTTCAAAAAACTTTTCTTTATTATTATCTTTTATTTTTTTTAATTCTGTAAAAGAATATTTATGTGAACATTTTAAAAATAATTCGTTTAATTCTTTATCAAAACGTGTTCTATTAATAATTTCATTTGCCATTTTTACTATTTCACAATAAATATCAAAATTTGTAGTTTCAATTTTTCCACAAAAACACATAGATAACATAAAAATATTTTTTTTAAAATAACATAGATTTTCATTTTCGGAATCTTCAAATAATTGAACATAACAATCAGAGCCACATACATTTTTTACAATACAACTCTCACATTTTTTTGGAAAAGTATCAAAATATGTATTATTTCTTTCACTTTCAATTTGTTCTTTTGTTAATTCCAAAGCTTTATGATAAGAGGCAGGTGTGCATGGATAAATATTTCCATCAACACCTAAAGAAAATCTTGCAATTCCAGCATCACATCTACGAGTCAATTTTGAATTAGAAATGACTTTTAGTATTGTTTTACCCAATAAATCATCTCCATTAATAACTTTATATAATAAATCATATTTTTTCATTAATACTTGATTAATCAAATAATCAACAAAATCACTATAACCATTATTAATATATTCAAAATTAAATCCTTTATATGACATTCTTCCTGGTCTAATTGAAATCGTTTTAAATAATTTATCCATCTCAATATATGTTTTAAAAATATCTGTATCACTATCAACAATTGTCATTGCCCCACCAACATAATCGTCAAATTTAATTTTTAATATATTATTCTTAATGATATCATAAGTGGGATTTTCATTAATATCCACTCTATACTTATCATGTAACTCTTTATATCCATCTAAAGATATACCAAAAAGAACTCCATTATTTTGTAATAAACAAATATTTTTCTTTGATAATAATAAACCATTTGTCGATAGCATGGGAGTTACTTCCTTACCTATTCTATTGCTGATTGTCTGGCAGTATTTTGCTATCTCAATAATATCATTTATATAAAGTAACGGCTCTCCCGAGCCAGCAAGATCGACAAAAAATTTTTCAGCGTTAGGCTTAATATTTACAATATAATCTATAAATTCTTTTACTTTATCAATTCCTATTTTTATCGATGTTGATTTATTATTAAAACAATATTTACATCTCAAATTACATGAACTTGTAATATTCACAGCAATAATTATCTTTGAATAATTAGTACAAATACATTTAGTTTCAAAAAAATCATTTTTTTGAAAAAACATATTTTTATATTTTATATATTCATTTTTTATTGAAATCATTTTTGCATTGTTCATATTATAAAAAATTTTAAAATTAAAACATTGAAATTCTAAAATATTATTATAATTCGATAATAACGTTATTTCCATTTACATCACCGCTTATTTTATAATAATTACCAAATTCTTCAAGAACATTAACATATATTTTTTTATAATAATCTGTCCCTCTAATATTTATTAATTTATTAATATAGTTCCCGACATTATCTTGATATAAATATGATTTATTAATAAATAAACCATCTTTTTTTTCGTGATAAGTTAAATAAACTCTAATATTCGATAAATTAATTATTTCACCATTATTTGAAATATTTATTTTAACATCATACAATCCAGAATCCTTATTAAATTTAAAATCATAGTAGTTTATTTCAATATTAAAATTAATTGCATACTTTATTGAAATATCAAAATTGGAATAATCTTGAATTTTCGAAATTGGAAAAAAAGAAAAACAAACAACTGTTGTATCTAATTTTTCAACTATAATTTTATCATCCATTATTTTAAATACTCTTAAATTGTATGGAATAATATAATCCTCTATTGCACAATTTTCTAAAAGAATATCTCCCACTTTAATATCTTTTGAAAAGCAAGGCAATTCATAACAAGATATTTCAGCATGAGAAACAAACTCATAATAATACAATATTTCATTATGATAAATAATATCTTTATTCTTATAATTATTCAATAATACTAAATCATTATTAATTTTTTGAGTTATTATTGTTCCCTCAACTTGTAAATTGTCTTTTTTATTATATTTAATCACAGAATAAGATGAAAAACATATTATAAAAATTAAATTAAAATATAAAAATATTCTTTTCATATTACTTTTCCTCCACAAGAATAGAAGATATATTAATATTTGTGCCAATTATTGTTGGAATTAGAATCGAGAAAAAAGAAACAAGCACATAAACCAATAAATAACTAAACATTGTATTAAAATTATAAACAAAGAAATTTGATTTATATATCGTTGTCAGCAATAATTGAAAAAAAGAAAACACAATAAAAAAGCTAATGATTCCAATTACCATTCCAAAAAAAGTGCTAGTTAATGTTTCTTTTGTGAATAAGAATACAATTTCTTCTCTACTTGCACCAACGGCTCGTCTAATTCCTATTTCATTATATCTTTCTTTAATTAAAACAATTTGTATAATAGTAATTGATACAAAAGAAATTATAAACATAACAATCAATATTGGAAGAGATGTATTTATAAGATACTGTTTATTTATGCCTATTTTTTTATTTATTTTATATAAAGAGACAAAATTAACATCATCATTCAAATAATTAAAATTATAGTTATCTGTTCTAATAACAATTTTAACGTTAATATATTTAAAAATAGATGCAAATGTAGTATAAGGAATAAAAAATTGAATAATATTTTCTTCTTTATTTCTAATAATATCGGCATTATCTTCTAAAATACCTTTTATATAAAATTTTACTCCATTTATTAAAATATAATCGTTTTCCTTAAAACCGATTTTTTTTAAATGACTTTCATACATAATAATAGCATTACTATGATTAATAATATCAATGTTATCAAACGAACATCCCACTTTCAATTTTGAAAAATTAATAGAGTCCGAATAACAACTAGGTAATGGGTATTCTTCAAAATTATTTACACATCCAAGTACCTCAATTTTTAGATTATCAAAAACTATATTTGTAGTGACTTTATCAGATGTCTTATAATATTTTTTATATTCAAAACCAGGAAAGTTTTGATTCATAAAATTTTCATAATTATCTATGTTTAATAAATTATATGCTGAATAATTATTAGGATAATTTGCATAATCAATATATTGTATTTTAGATTGAATATTAGTAATATTCAAAGCAAATGAAGAAAAAAAAGTTATAATAAAAGATAAAATAATTATAAAAAAATGTTTCTTATTTTTTTTCATATAATTTTCCTTCCTTTAATTCTAAAACAATATCACATTGATTAGCTAAAAAAGAATCATGCGTTACAATAATAATTAATTTGTTTTTTGATATAAAATGTTTAAGTATTGTTATAACATTTAATGAATTATCCTTATCTAAATTACCAGTAGGTTCATCACATATTATAATATTTGGTTCATTGATAAATGCTCTAGCTATTGCTATTCTTTGCTTTTCACCGCCACTTAAATAATTTACTTTTTCTTTTAACAGATTTGAAATTTTCAATGTTTCAACAATTTTATTAAAATACTGTTCGTCTGTCTTTTCTTTTTTTGAATATTTCAAAGGCATTTTAATGTTTTCTTCTACATTTAAACTATCAATTAAATAATATGATTGAAAAATAAAACCGATATGTTTATTTCTTAATTCAAAATTATCTTTGGACTTTGAAATGATTTTACTATTAAATATTATTTCTCCATCGTATTTATTATCCAATAAGCCTAATATATTTAATAAAGTGGTTTTTCCACTGCCAGAAGATCCTAATATTGCATAAATATGTCCGCTATCAAATGAATAATTTATACGATCTAATACTTTTTTATTCGAAAATGATTTTGAAATATTTTTTATTTCTAAAAAACTTTTATTCATATACATATAAATACATTCCATTTTTTAATATTACATCTGAAGATTGAATTAATGCACAATTACCAATAATTTCAAAACATTCTACATAAATAAAAGTAAAAACATCATCAATTTCCACATAAAATGACTTATAAAATGTTTGATTATCAAACAATTCTGCCGAAACATATAACTGATTATTATATTCACCTTTTTTAATTTCTAGTGTACATTCTGAGTTGGAATTAATTAATGCATTACAATTTTTAGATACAAAATCAGCTTTTATTAAATTTGAACTTTGAAAGCAAGAATAATCATATCCAACAAAATTTAGACAATAATAATTACCATCATGCTTAATATATATATCACTATTATCAAAAGAAACATGATAATAATCATAAAATCCCAATGAGACTTTTACTAAAAACTTATTGTAATTATATGTTAATAATTCTATTCCATTTTCACTCTCTTTAATATCAAGACAGAATGAATCATATGTTGCATATATGTTATTTCCATTAAAAGTTCCAAGCAAATCATTTTCTTTAATTTCATTACCAATTCCAAAAAAGGATTCATCTAATTTATATGTACTATAAATATTTTCATCATCAATTATCTCAGCACTATAACTTTCATAAACAACAAAATTTTTTTCACGAATTAAATATCTACTTGATGTAGTAGGTTTAATTTGACTTTCATAAGATGGATAAAAATCTACACCTGAATCTATTTGATTAATAGTAATTTTACAAAAACAAATTAAAACTGAAATATTTAGTATAAATAATACTATTAAATAAAAAAGTTTTGAAGAAAAAATTCTTTTAATCATATAACCACCTACCAAAGTTTAGAAGTATAAAAGAAACAATATGGAACTCTATAACTATCACCATTGAAATCAATATCAAAATTTAAATCGCATCCTATCGTTTTAACTTTTTCATTTGCAATATCATATTTAATTCTTAAAATAATTCCATAGTCGTATTCTGTTAAATATAGCGACTCTATAAAACCTTGATATTCTAAATCCGATACGTTTGAATAATGATAATAATAATTTATTGGAATAATAGCATAATCAATATTTAATATCTCAACTAAATCATTATTAAAAGAGACTCCATTAATATTATATCTATTAATTTTGCTTATATTTAAATCATATTTATTAAAGTAAATATAAAAATGTTTATCTCTTTGAATAGATATTAGACAGCCAGATTTAACAACACCTAATTGCCACGCACTACTATAACCTGTTGGAAATGGAGGCATATATTCATAATCATTATTAAATGTTAATTCAATATTATAACATATTTCATATTGTACATTTTTCACTACATTACATTCATAAATAATCTTATTAATTCTTATTACGTCATCAAAAGGTTTTAAACATGTAATTGATAATGATAACAAAACATCATTGCTAAATGATAAAACATTTTCATCAATTTGAGATCCAGAATCTGTTATAACCGATTTAATAGAATATATTATTTCTACATTATTATCCGTTATATTATTTTCATTAAACTTAATTAATTCTTCATTTTCATCTATAGACTTATAGCGAGTATATACCGTTTGCCCTTCTCCAATAGAATAGCAATAATAATCATAATTATTTTTTGCTTCAATCACTCTTATATCATTACACGATGTAAGAAATAAACCACAAAGCAACAAAGATTTAAGTTTTTTTTTCATCAGTTTATTACCCCCTTTATCATTAACAAATAGGCAAAACAGTAGCATCTGTTGTTGGTCTAGTTTGAATAATTTCTAGAAAAAAACTATCTTCAGGACAAGATGAATAATATTCAGCTGAAACAAAACTATTATTTAAATCTCTTTTAACAATAATTGAATCAATGAAACACTCACGATAATATAAATAATATGTTCCAGAAGGAGCATAATCAGAACTTGAGTCTTTTACACCTTTTAAAATATTTGACCTACTTTCAGTAATAACATAATCCGTTGAAGTAGTTACACTCATTTCTGAAACAAACGAACAATAATATCCCGGAACACTGCCTTCTACAGAAAGTCCAAATCCTTCGGTATATGATAATCCTATAAAAGAAATAGATTCTAATTCTATAATAGTAGAAGCTAAATCTGCATTATGTTCAACTGAAATATTTAAATAATATCTTTCACCAAATGTTCTTGTATCAATTAAATCATATCTAACATAATGCCCATTTGAGTTACGTTCTTCATACACTAAATCATAATTGTAATTATTCAAATAATAACTCAATTGAGTTTCTGTAATATTACGAGCATTAACATTACTAGCATTAACTTTATAAATATCCTTATTAACATTTAAGAATGATAAAGAAAATGTTACCATCGTTACAAATAAAAATTTGTTTTCCATAAAAATCCCCTCTCTTGTTTTATAGCTAAACTAAGATTCTACTAAACTATATGTATCATAAGCTATTGAATTAGTTATATATGCATAATATGAATAATCAAGCCAGTTATAATAATGATTAAACCACGACCATCCATCCGAATATTGAGAAACACAAACAAGAGTAATAAATTCATTATGATAAGTAGTCTTCTTTATCGAATAACATGAGTTTGTTTTAATTGAGTTTGTATCTAAGTTGTATTCTATCGTGAAATTATTTCCTGCTCCATATCCAGCAGCCCTGTTGAAAAATCCCGTAATTCCTGCTTTAGCTTCTACACCATAAGCACCTCCACCAGTTCCAATTTCGGTTTCAATGGAAGTATCAATATTAACACTGTTATTTGTTTCAAATGTACAACTAATCGAACTTAAATGTCCATTATTAATTGTTGAAGCATAAGTTTTTGTTGTAGTACTTGAGTAGCGATTAACATATGTTGCAACATAATCATTTTTGCTTTCACCATCTGGTCTTGTATTTGTATTAGCAATAGAATAACTTACTAATTGAAATGTTTTTAAATTATAATATACAACTGCTTGAATATTAGGCTCAGTCACATATACCAATGCACTCGTAGTCAAATCATCGTATTCAATACTAGATGAATACAAATTATTTACTTCATTAGATGAATTAGCAAATTTAATATTTTGAAATATTTTAGTAATATCATCTTTAGAAGCACAAGTAACTATACCATCACTAACAACATTGGTTGACGATAATAATAATGCAAAAATAGGTAATAAACATAATTTATTTAATTTCATAATTTTCCCACCCCTTTTTTTGAAAAATATGACTTAAGTTAATTGTATTTTACATCTTTTTTTTTTACTTTAAAATAAATATAATAAATTTTATTTAAAAAATATTAAAAAAAGGAATCTAAAAAAAATACATATTTATTTTTATTAACAAAAAATAAATATTAATAATTTAAATCCCTTATATCTAAATAATTCATTTTTAATTATCAAATAAACTATTTATTGAAATATTTTACACTAAAAAAATAATAAATATTCATTTAAAAATTAGAAATCATCACAAATCTTTAATCCTTCATTAATTGCTAATTTAATTTTATTATTAATTGTTTCTTCATCTACATAATCCATATTTTGTGCTGAAACAACAATAACAGCACCAAGTCCCCATAAAAAAGATAATGCCTCAAAATATGAAGTACCTTGATCTAATCTATCTCTTGTAGAAATATCCATTCCTCTTGTTGTTATATATAAAAGTTTTTTTGAATTACAATTACCATAACATGTTTTATCATTTGATTTAAAAGTTACATCTAATATTGAACAAAGTTCGATAAATACTTTTAAAGATGATGGTATAGACATATCCCAAAATGGCGCGGAAATTACTATTCTATCAGCATTTTTTATACTATTTGCCCAATCTAAAACATAATTAGGGATATCACCATTTAATCTTTTATTAATTAATTCTTTTTGTACTATATCTAATTTTAAATCATTAATTGTAATAGTATAAACATCATACTTAGTTTTTAACTTTTCAACAATTGGTGTTGCAATTCTTTTTGTTCTAGATGCCTCGCCTCTAATACAAGCATCTATATATACTAATTTTTCCATATTAATAATTAACTCCTATGCATTTAATAATTATTATTTATAATATTCTTTATTTTTTTATAATTCTTTTTAGCTTCATCTTCATCATTAAACTTTATAATAATATTATTTTTATTTAATTCTATTTCATAATCTAAATTATTATCCGAATCATTATCTTTATATTTATAATCAAAAATTTCTTTTTCAATTTGTCTTACAGATAATTTATTTTGAAGAATTAAATTCAAAAATCTTTCTTGATCATTTTCACTTAATCCAACCATCATTTTAGCATGTCCATATGATATCTTATTATCCTTTATTGCTTTTTTTACGTAGTCAGATAATTTTAAAATTCTTAAAGTATTAGTTAATTGTGAAATAGATACACCTAAAAGAGATGCTAAAGAATTTCTAGAAATACTATATTCAATCAAAATTTGATTATAAATATATGCTTTATTTAATATATTCTCATCTTTATATGTTTTTAATCTATCTATAACAATTAATAACATTAAATCATCAGAAATATCTTCCACAATCGCAGGAATAGAATCAATTTTATTCTTTTTAGCAAACAAAAATCTTTTAAATCCTGTAATAACTTGATATTTTCCATTTTTCTTTCTAACTAAAATAGGTTCAACAATCCCATTATTAAAAGATTTTTCTAAATAAACATATTGTTCTTTTTTAATAAAATATTTAGAACAAATAGGATTCATTTCTAAAAGATTCAAAGAAATATATTCAGAATGTTCTCTTTTTAAACCATTTTCAAAATCACTTAATAAATTAGTATTTTTATATTGCTCAATTAATTTAGAAAGTCCAATATTTTTATCCACGATCCATTATCTCCCTTGCTAAAGATAAATATGCTTGTGCACTAGCGGAACTAGGTCTAAATATTGATACAGGCATACCTGATATTTGTGCCTCTATTATCGAATTATTTCTTGGAATTTGAGTAACAAATGTTTTTTCTTTAAATAAACCTCTTATTTCCATAGTAATATCAGTTGCAATTTTAAGTCTAGAATCATACATTGTCATTAAAAATCCTAATATCTCTAATTTGTTATTATAATTAGTTTGAATATTTGAAATTGTTGATAAAACTTGAGCAACTCCTTCTAAAGCAAAATACTCACATTGAACCGGTATTAAAACTTCTTTTGCGGCGATCAAAGAACTCATAGATAAAAATCCATATGATGGAGGAGTATCAATTATAATATAATCGTATAATGGTTCTAATTCTTTAATATATTCTTTTAATAATGTTAATGGAGAAGAACTATTAATATTAGACTCCGCGATAGCTAAATTAACAGTACAAGGAATAATATCAAGGCCTTTAAAAGAAGTCTTTTTAATTACTTTTTTTATTCCATAATTATTAACAAAAACATCATACAATGTATGTTTAATTAATGTAGGGTCAATTCCTACGCCACGAGAACAATTACCTTGAGGATCCATATCTATTAATAATATTTTTTTTGAATAATTTAATAAAGCTCCAGAAAGCGAAATAGCAGTTGTTGTTTTACCAACACCACCTTTTTGATTTGATATTGCAATTACTCTACACATTGTTTACTCCTATAAAGGCCTTTTTTTAATTTGGCTATAATTCCTTGGATACTTTTTATCGCATTTTCCAATTTTTTGATAATATAAATTAATTCTTGTTTCTTTATTTGTTGGAAGAAAAAATTCTTCAACATTAATTCTTTTTACTTTTAATAAATTCATCGCGGTTTTAGCATTATTTTCTTCTTCATATGCTAATCTACTTTTTAAAGCAATGAATAAACCACCTATTTTTAACATTGGTATAATTAGTTCAAATAAAATATTTAATTTTGCAACTCCACGAGCAGAAGCATAATCAAATTTTTCTATATTTAATTTTGCAAAATCCTCCGCTCTTTGACAAACAATATTAACATTATTTAAATTTAATTCTTCTTTTACTTTATTTAAAAATAATACTCTTTTTTGCATTGGTTCTAATAATGTTACATGAAGATTTTCATTCATAATAGCGTATAACATACCAGGAAATCCTGCACCACTTCCAACATCTATTAATGATTTATTATTAAAATCATATTTTGCCATACTTAATATTGAATCATAAAAATTTTTTTCTAATATCTCTTCTCTTTCCGTATTAGCGGTTAAATCCATAACTTTATTATATCCTTCAACTAAATATAAATATTTTATTAGATTATTTTTAATATGATCGTTTAATAAATATCCATTTTTTGATACATTTTCAAAAAAATCAAATTCAGTCATTATTCTTTTCCTTTCTAATACGCATTAATAATGTAGCAATATCTGCAGGATTAACACCAGATATTCTAGAAGCTTGTCCTAATGTTTTAGGTTTAACTTCATTAAGCTTTTGTCTAGCTTCAAGAGCAAGGCCATCCATTGTTAAATAATTAAAATCAGGTAAAAGAATTTCCTCTAATTTCATTACTCTTTCTGCTTCTTTTATTTCTTTATCAATATATCCTTCATATTTAATATCAGTTTCTAATTGAAAAAGAACATTATCTGATAAATTAGAAAAATCAAAAGGTAAAAATTCAATTAATCCTTTTAAAGTTACGCCTGGTCTTTTTAAAACACTTGAAGCTGAAGTCGATGGTTTAACCTTAGAAGATGATACACTTAATGCATATTCATCAAGTTTTTCATTATAGCCAAAATAATATTTATTAATCTTATCTTTTAAATCACTAATTCTTTCTTCTTTATTTAAAAAATCGTTATAAGTTTTTTCATCAATTAATCCAAACTTATGTCCGTACTTATATAATCTTCTATCAGCATTATCATGTCTTAATAATAATCTATATTCAGCACGTGATGACATTAATCTATAAGGTTCTAATGTTCCTTTATTAATTAAATCATCAATCATTACTCCAATGTATGCTTCATCTCTTCTTAAAACAAATGGAATCATTCCTTTAATTTTCAAAGCAGCATTAATACCAGCGATTAATCCAAGCGCAGCAGCTTCTTCATAGCCAGATGTTCCACATATTTGACCCGCAACATATAATCCAGGCCATTTTTTAATCATTAAAGTATTATCATATTCTGTAGAATAAACAGAATCATATTCAATAGCGTAAGCATATTTTAAAATAACAGCATTTTCTAAACCAGGTAAAGAATGTACCATCTCTTCTTGTATATCTTTAGGCATAGAAGTTGAAAATCCTTGAAGATATATTGAATCAGTATGTAAAGATTCAGGTTCGATAAATAATTGATGTCTTGGTTTATCTTTAAATCTTACTATTTTGTCTTCAATAGAAGGACAATATCTAGGGCCAACACCAGTAACAACACCACCATACATTGCTGATTTACTTAAATTATTATTAATTATTTCATGAGTTTTACTTGTAGTATACGTTAAATAACATAATATTTGTTTATCAAAAGGAACAAATTCTTTTGTAGAATATGAAAAAGCTAAATCACCTTTTGTACCATATTGAGGTAATAATTTAGAATAATCGATAGAATCAGCTTTTATTCTTTGAGGAGTACCAGTTTTAAGTCTTAATAATTTAATTCCCATTTTTCTTAAATTATCTGAAAGACCAATAGATGATTTTTCTCCATCAGGTCCACCTTTAGTAACATTATGTCCCACTAATAAAGTTGATTCCATATATGTACCAGTAGTTAAAATCACTGCTTTAGCATAATATTCTTTATTTTCAGTTCTAACGCCATAAACTACTAAATTATCGTGCAAAATGTCAACAACCATCTCTTCAACAATATACAGATTGTCTTCTTTTTTTAACATACTTTGTACTGTTTTCGGATAATCAATTTTATCCTCTTGAGCACGTAAGCATTGAACACCAGGGCCTTTACCAGTATTAAGCATTTTCATTTGAATGTATGCTTTATCCGCAGCTTTAGCCATAATACCACCTAAAGCATCAATTTCTCTTACAACTATTCCTTTTGCTGATCCTCCAATTGAAGGATTACATGGCATATTTGATACCATTTTAAAATTCAATGTAATTAAAAGTGTTTTAAGGCCCATGTGACAAGATGCCATCGCAGCTTCTACTCCAGCATGACCACCACCTACAACGATAATATCATAATCGTAATTCATATTATCCTATACTTCCTTCCATATCCATTTTAATCAATTGATTTAATTCAACCGCATATTCCATAGGTAGTTCTTTAGAAAATGGTTCAATAAATCCCATAATAATCATTTGAGTTGCTTGTTGTTCACTTAATCCTCTAGACATTAGATAAAATAATTGATCTTCACTAATTTTTGAAACAGTTGCTTCGTGTTCTAAAAAAGATTGATCGTTTTTAACTTCGTTAGTTGGTATTGTATCAGAGCGAGAAATATCATCTAAAATTAAAGTATCGCATTCAACATGTGCTTTACTGTTTAAAGAATTAACCCCGATAGAAACAAGTCC
>CAYVZF010000031.1:0-16266 GCA_964456095.1 uncultured Erysipelotrichaceae bacterium | reverse complement strand
TATATTTTTGGCATATTATATAGAACAAAATATAGTTTTTTTTACTTTTGTTAAATATTTTGTTAATAAAGTAGTTCATTAATATATGTTATAATAAATACGAAGAAATATTAAAAGAATATTTACAAAGTGGATTAACATTAAAGGAATATTGTAAATTAAATAATTTAAATTTACATATTTTATGTTAATTAGTATTGTATCATAGATGCTTCAAATTCAATTCTTCAGTCATTTTATAAAAAAAGTATGATTTACTGGGAAAATAAATCATACTTTTTTGTTTAAATATTTATTAGTTCTTTTTTGCTTTAATTGCAGCTTGAGCAGCAGCTAAACGAGCGACAGGAACACGGAATGGTGAACATGATACATAATCAAGTCCTGCATTGTGATAGAATTCAACTGATTTAGGATCTCCACCAGTTTCACCACAAACACCGATATGTAAGTCATTTCTTGTGCTACGACCTAATTTAACTGCGGTAGTTACTAATTTACCTACACCTCTTTGATCAAGTGTTTTGAATGGATCTTCTTCGAAAATCTTTGTTTCATAATATGATGGTAAGAATTTACCAGCATCATCACGTGAGAATCCAAATGTCATTTGAGTTAAATCGTTAGTACCAAATGAGAAGAATTCAGCTTCTTCTGCGATTTCATCGGCAAGTAAAGCCGCTCTTGGGATTTCAATCATTGTACCAACATGATAATGTAAATCTAATCCAGATTCTGCGATTAATTTATCTGCAGTTTCTGTAATTATATTTTTAACATATTTTAATTCTTTGATTTCTAAGACAAGAGGTACCATGATTTCTGGAGTAACTAATTTTCCAGTTCTCTTTGATACTGCAATTGCGGCTTTAATGATAGCTCTTGTTTGCATTCTACAAATTTCAGGATATGTAACAGCTAAACGACAACCACGGTGACCCATCATTGGGTTTGCTTCGTGTAAATCATTGATTTGTGATTTAATTTGATCAACTGTTTTATTTAATGCTGTTGCAAGTTCTGCAATTAAGTTCTCTTCTTGTGGTAAGAATTCATGAAGAGGTGGATCTAGTAAACGTACATTAACATTTAATTCATCCATAATTTCATATAAATCTTCGAAGTCTTTTTGTTGCATTGGTTCAATTTCAGCAAGAGCTTTTTCTCTATCTTCAACTGTATCAGCTAAAATCATTTTTCTAAATGAGAAGATTCTATCTTTTTCGAAGAACATATGTTCTGTACGGCAAAGTCCAATACCTTCAGCACCAAAGATTTTTGCTTGTTTTGCATCACGAGGATTATCTGCATTTGTACGAACTTTTAATGTTCTATTAGCATCTACCCATTTCATTAATCTTCCAAAATATCCAGAAGTTAAATCAGGTTGTACTGTTTTAATAGAACCTAAATATACATTACCTGTTGAACCATCAATTGAGAATGTATCATTTTCTGTGTATTTAACACCATTAATTGTAACTGTTTTATTTTCTTCATCGATTAATGCAGCAGAGCAACCACAAACACAGCATTTACCCATACCACGAGCAACAACTGCAGCATGTGATGTCATACCACCTCTCATTGTTAAAATTGCTTCTGAAGCAACCATACCAACGATATCTTCTGGTGATGTTTCAGCACGAACTAAGATAACTTTTTCACCAGCATTATGTCTTGCTTCTGCTTCTTCTGCAGAGAATGCTAATTTACCAGTACCTGCTCCAGGGCCAGCTGCTAAACCAACAGCGATTGGTTTTGCTGTAGCAAGTTCATCTTTATCAAATCCAGGAAGAAGTAATTTATCAAATGACATAGCATCGATTCTTAATACTGCTTCTTCTTCTGTAATTAAGCCTTCATCAACTAAATCACAAGCAATCTTTAAAGCTGCAGCAGGAGTTCTTTTTCCTGAACGTGTTTGTAAGAAATATAATTTACCATCTTCAACAGTAAATTCCATATCTTGCATATCTCTATAGTGTTTTTCCATAGATTGGATAGTTTCCATGAATTGTTTGTATACTTCAGGCATACGTTTTTTTAATTCATCAATATGAAGTGGTGTACGAATACCTGCAACAACGTCTTCACCTTGTGCATTTGGTAAATATTCTGCTGAAACAACATTTTCACCAGTACCTGGGTTACGAGAGAATGCAACACCAGTACCAGAAGTTTCACCTTTGTTACCAAATACCATTGATTGAACGTTAACTGCTGTTCCCCAAGAATAAGGGATATTATTCATCATACGATATACGTTTGCACGTGGGTTATCCCATGATCTAAATACTGCTGTAACTGCTTCAATTAATTGTACATATGGATCAGCTGGGAAATCTTCACCAAATGTGTCTTTGTAGTATGCTTTATATTTTACTACTAAGTCTTTTAATTCATCAGCAGTAACTTCTGTATCTAATTTATAGCCTCTTTCTTCTTTTAAATCCTCTAACATTTTATCCATTGCAGTTCTTGGATGACCTTTTGCAATGTTAGTAAACATTAAGATAAAACGACGATAGCTATCATAAGCAAATCTTTCATTATTTTCTTTTGCTAAAACTTCAACAGTAGTATCGTTTAAACCTAAGTTTAAGATTGTATCCATCATACCTGGCATAGATACTCTAGCGCCTGAACGAACAGATACTAATAATGGATTTTTAGTTCCACCAAATGTTTTTCCACTTTCTTTTTCAATATTATGAACTGCATCAATAATTTGATTGATTACATCTTCAGGAATGTTTTTACCTGAATCATAATAAAGGGTACATGCTTCTGTTGTAATAGTAAAGCCTTGTGGAATTGGTACACCAATGTGTGTCATTTCTGCAAGACCAGCACCCTTACCACCTAAAAGTTCTTTACCTAAACCGTAAGCTTCTTTAAAGTGGAAAACGTATTTTTTTGACATAAATATTTTCTCCTCCTAGTAAAGACCTAATTATTAAATATATTTAAATATATTTAGATTAGTCACTATGCTATTTTACCACAAAAAATGAAAATTTGTATATAATTATTATAAATGAATCGTTGTATACATGATATTTTTAATAAAAAATAATATAAAAAAAACCGACTAAAATGTAAAATAAAATTGTCTTATTTAATAGGAGATAAGGAATATGAGAAGTGGTAGAATCTTAGATGATGATTTATTTAATTTAAATTCTTCTTCTAGAGAAAAAGTTGAACATTCATTTAATCGTATATTTAATGAGTTTTCGTATCTTGTTTTTTATGTATCATTTAAAATAACAAGAAATGAAAAAGATGCTGAAGATATTATGAATGAAACTTTTTTAAAATTTTATGAAGAAAGAGATAATATTAAGAATCATAAGGGTATTAAATATTATTTGACTACTACTAGTAAAAATTTATCTATTAATCTTGTAAATAAAAATAATAAAACGATATTGTATGATGAAAATAGATTTACAAGCGAAATTAAAAATGATTATTTTTCTGATTACATTGATAAATTTAAATATTTTTTAGATGAAGAAGAAATAGATATAGTTGTTTATCATATTCTGTATGATTTTACTTTTAAAGAAATTGCTCGATATAAGAATACTAGTGTTAATAGCATTTCTTCTAAATACAAAAGAATAATGAGTAAAATCAAATCTCATTTTAAAGGAGCTAAATATTTATGAGAAAATATAAAAAAGAATTAAAAGATGAACTTGTTAATAATCTTAATGTTGAGTTAAAATTTGATACTGATAAATTAGAAGATGATAGTTATAAAAGACATAAAAGGATTAATGTTAAAAAAATAATTAAACCTATTATTTTTTCTTTATGCGGTATTTACTGTTTTGTTTTTTTATCAATTGCGGCATTACCGATTATTGCTTTTATGAGAGTTGAATCTAGAGTAGTCATGTATAAAAAGGATTATACAATTAATGAATTAAAAGCAATAGAAGAAGGCTCTTTTGTTAAACTAAATGAAATAGATTATCCATCAAAAGAATATAAAGTAAGTAAAGTTGATGAAGAATATGTTGATGCAGTTAGTGATTTTTCATATAAATTAAGCAATCAAATAATAAATAAGGATACTGCTGAAAGTGGTGAAAATGTTGTTTTTTCACCATTAAGTATTTATAGTTTATTAGATATTTTATCTTCAGGAATATCTAATGAATCAGATGGTTATGAAGAAATAAATAATTTATTAAAACTTGATTATAATACAAGAAAAAATAATTTTAAAAAAGTATATGAAAATAATTATTTTGAAAATGATAATGGCGCGATGCAAATGTCAAGTGGTGTTTTTTTAAATAATGATTATGAATATAATAATGCCTTTGTTAATGAGTTAACACAAAAATATGTTGAAGCATTTCAAATGGATTTTGATAATGCTCAAGATGTTGATAAAATGATTGAATGGGTTAATAATTCTATTCAAGAAAATAATGCATTTAAGTATGATGATTTAGAACTTAATGAATTTAAACAAATGTATGCATTTTCTAATATTTATTTTAAAAATAAATGGAGTCAAAAATATTATAAAAAAGAAAATTTTGAAGATTATTTTTATAATATTGATGGAACAAGAAATAAAATAACATATATGAACCATATTTATTATTGTAATCAATTATATGATTATGGTAACTATATGTCATTTTATGATTATTATTATAATGATTATAAAATTAAATATATTTTCTCAAAAGATGAAAAGAGTATTTTTGATTTAATAAATAATGATAATTATATTATCGATGATAATGAAAAACAAATGTTTAATAGTTATGGTCATAATAATATAATTATTAATCTTTCTATTCCGAAATTTTCATATGAATGTTCATATGATTTCTCTTCTATATTAGAATGTATCGGTTTAAAAAAATTATTTGATGATAATTATAATACCTTAGATAATATTTTTAAAAATTACTCTGATGATACAAACTTCTATTTAGATTTTGTTAAACAAAAAAATAAAATTATATTTGAAGAGGATGGAACAACCGCTAAAAGCATAGGGTTTGCCGGTGCAGGAAGTAATAGTGCTGCTCCTGTTGATGAAATTAGTATTAAATTAAATAGTCCATTTATATATATTATTTATGATAGTAATAATTTACCAATATATGTTGGAAGCTATTTAAATTTGTAAAAAAGGCATAAAAAAACTACGTTTAGCGTAGTTTTATGAATAATAAATTATTCAACTTCAATTGCTTGTGCTGGACAAGATGCAGCTGTATCTTCTACTTCTGCTTCTAAATCAGCAGGAACTTCTTCGAATTTTGCTGTTGCTAGTCCGTCAACAAGTTCAAATACGCTTGGGCACATACCTTCACACATTCCGCATCCGATACATGCATCATTAACTCTAACTGTTTTAGCCATAAAGTCAAATCCTCCTTGTTTCTTAAATTATAATTAATTAATAATAGTATTTCAATTACTTTTTGATTTATAAGCAAAATCATATATTAAAAAAATGTATGGTAAAATTGCTTTGTTAAAATAGCAAAAAATACTATTTTTTTTATGGTATTTAATATAAAATATTAAATTAGAGGTGATACTTTATGAAAGAAACGAGAGTTGATAAATATGCATCATATCGTGAAGAGATTAATAAGACTTATGAAGTTAGTAAAACCGATAAAGAAGAAAGTAAAATATCCCCTCTAGATGAAACACAAGTACAATTATCTTTTGATGACATGATAAAAAAACATGATGAATACACTGTTATGTTTGATTCCTTGCAAATGGCAGAGAAGAAAATGATGGAAGAAAAAAAGAAAAGGGATGAAAAGATTAGACTAGTAAAAAATATCATTCTATATGTCGCATTAGGATTAGTTGGTCTTTTTATTATTTTTTTGATTGTTTGTATTTTAGGAGGTTTTTAATTTATGAGTTATTTTGCTATTGCAATAGATGGCCCAGCAGCGGCAGGAAAATCAACAATTGCCAAGATTGTTGCAAAAAAACTCAATTTCACATACATAGATACAGGTGCTATGTATAGAGCGGTGACATTGTACGTGTTAAAAAAAGGATTAGATCCTAAAAGCGAACAAGAATCTGTTTCATTGATACCTGAAATAAGTATATTTTTAGATTCAAATAACCATGTATTTTTAAATGGAGAAGATGTCACAACTGATATTCGTTCTAGAATAGTGGCCGATAATGTTTCATATATTGCTTCATATAAAGAGATTAGATTATTTTTAGTTGAACAACAACGTAAAATGGCTGAAATGTCATCAGTTGTTATGGATGGAAGAGATATTGGTAGTTATGTTTTACCAAATGCCGAAGTAAAAATATATCAAGTAGCGTCTGTTGAAACACGTGCTAAAAGAAGATTTGATGAAAATGTTTCTAATAAAATTAAGTGTAGTTATGAAGATGTTGAAACTGAAATTAAAAAAAGAGATTACATAGATTCTAATAGAGAATTTGCGCCTTTAACAAAAGCAAGTGATGCTATTGAAGTGGATACTTCATTTTTAAGTATTGATGAAGTAGTAAACAAAATGTTAGATATAATTCATGAAAGAATAGGTGATAAAATATGAGTTTACCTACAGTATGTATAGTTGGCTCTCCTAATGTTGGAAAATCGACGGTTTTTAATCGTATGGTTGGGAAGAAAACTGCAATTGTACATGATGAAGCTGGTGTTACAAGAGATAGATTATATGGTAAATGTGAATGGCTTACTCGTGTATTTAATGTTGTTGATACTGGCGGAATAGAAATAAAGAATGCCCCATTTCAAAAAGAAATAAGAGCTCAAGTTGAAATTGCTATTGAAGAAGCCGATGTCATCGTATATGTTGCCGATGGTATTGCAGGAGTAACATCTGATGATAGAATGGTTGCTAAAATGTTATATAAATCTAATAAACCTATCATTTTAGCGGTTAATAAAATAGATGAAGTTGAAAAAATGTATTTACTTAATGATTTTTATTCATTAGGTATTAATGAAGTAATAGCTATATCTTCTTCTCATGGTATTGGAATTGGTGACTTACTTGATAAAATTGTTTCTTATCTTCCTCAAGAAAAAGAAGAGGATTATGATGACGCGATTCCTTTTTGTGTTATAGGTAGACCAAATGTTGGTAAGTCATCTTTAGTGAATGCTATTATAGGACAAGAAAGAGTAATAGTAAGTAACATTGAAGGAACAACAAGAGACGCAATTGATACAGCATTCATACGTGATGATAAAAAATATGTAGTAATTGATACGGCAGGACTTAAAAGAAGAGGAAAAATATTTGAGTCGGTTGATAAATATGCAGCATTAAAAGCAATGAATGCAATTGAAAGAAGTGAAGTTGTTTTACTTGTTATTGATGGTAGTGTAGGAATAACCGCACAAGATAAACATGTTGCGGGTTATGCTTTAGAATCACACAAAGCTATGATTATTGTTGTTAATAAATGGGATTTAGTTGAACATACTCAAACTGCAATGTCGGATTTTTCTAAACAAATTAGACAAGAATTTAAGTTTATGGATTTTGCTCCAATCGTATTTATTTCCGCTAAAAATAAATCAAGAATTAATACTATATTTCCTGAAATAGATGTTGCATATAATTCTTATCATTTAAGGGTTGCAACTTCGGTATTAAACGATATTATTCAAGATGCTCAAATAATGAATCCTACACCAGAATTTAATGGTGGAAGATTAAAAATATATTATGCATCACAAGCACAAGCTGAACCACCTACATTTGTTTTGTTTGTAAATAATCCTGAATTCATGCATTTTTCATATGAACGATATTTAGAAAATAGAATGAGAGCTTCTTTTGAATTTGAAGGAACGCCTATTAGATTTATTTCTAGAGAAAGGAAAGACTAATATGAAGGTAACTATTTTAGGGACTGGAACATGGGGGACAGCGCTTGCTCAACTTTTATGTGATAATGATAATGATGTTATCATGTATGGTATAGATGAAAGTGAAGTTGAAGATATTAAATATCATCATCAAAATAAAAAATATTTTGGACCAGATATTTTACTTCCTGCAACATTAAAAGCGACATTTAATTTAGAAGAAGCATTAATTGATACAGAAATAATAGTTTTAGCGGTTCCAACATTTGCTGTAAGATCGATGCTAAAAAAGATAAAACCTCTTATAAAAAATAAACCATATATTGTAAGTGTTGCAAAAGGCTTTGATCCTGAAACCGGTGAAAGAATGAGTGAGGTAATTAGAGATGAACTTCCTTTAGAATTAAGAAAAGAAGTTGTTTCAATAATTGGCCCAGGACACGCAGAAGAAGTAATTTTAAGGTTATTAACATGTGTCACATCAACATGTATAGATATAAAAACAGCAGAAAAAATTCAAAAAGTATTTTCAAATGATTATTTTAGAGTATATACACAAACAGATGAAATTGGTGCTGAATATGGTGTTGCATTAAAAAATACTATTGCTCTTGCTTCAGGAATGTGTGAAGGAATTGGACTAGGCGATAATGCTCGCGCTGCACTTGTAACACGTGGACTTGCTGAAATGGTTCGTTTTGGTGTTCATTTTGGTGGAAATATTAATACCTATTTAGGACTTACTGGACTTGGTGATTTAATGGTTACATGTAATTCAAGACATTCGAGAAATTTTATTGCAGGAGAACAAATAGGTAAAGCGAATTCTGCATACGATTTTTTAAAAAATAACAAAAAAACTGTTGAAGGTATAAGGACAGCAAAAGTTGTTTATGAACTTGCAAAATCTAATAATATAGAAATGCCAATAACTGAAGCTGTATATAAAGTATTATATGAAAATGCGCTTCCTAAAGAAACATTATCTGAATTAATGAAAAGAAGTTTAAAATCAGAATAATCACGTTATAAAAAATATTGCATATTATTCATTAGGTGATCATTAATGAACGACAATATTTTTGATAAAGTTGAAAAGAAAACTAATGTAAAAAAAGAAGATATTATTTCACTTGCCAAATCTGTATCTAATCAAGATTTAAGTGATGAAAATAATTTAAGAAAATTAATTAAACAAGTTGCTCGTTTAGCGGGTAAAGAAGTAACAAAAGAAAAAGAAGAAAGTATTATAAAAGCTGTTAAAAAGGATAAAGTGCCAAAAGATTTTAAAAATATGCTATAAAGCGAAGGTGAAAAGATGAGAAAAAAAGAAGTAATTACTGAAGAAAAAGTTGATAGATTTGAATGTGCAGTAAGATATTTCCCTGATTCGAAATATGGATTAACTTATGAACAAGTAAATGAAAGAATTGATAATAAATTGACAAATGAAAAAAGAAAAAATTATTCAAAAACTCTTTCGTCAATTATTTTTCATAATGTTTTTACTTTTTTCAATATGTTGTTATTAACAATCGCGGTTGCTTTAATTGCAGTTGGAGCTTTTACTGATTTGTTCTTTTTATTTATTCTAGTTTTAAATACTATTATTGGTATATATCAAGAATATAAAGCTAAAAAAACAGTTGATAAATTAAAATTATTAACTGAGCCTATGACATCTGTTATTAGAAATGGTATAGAAACTATAATTGAATGTGATAAGATAGTTTTAGATGATGTGGTTGTTTTATGTGCTGGGAAAGAAATACCGATAGATGGAGAAATAATAGATGGTGTAGGTGAAGTTAATGAATCTTTATTAACTGGGGAAAGTATTCCACTTAAAAAGAATGTTGGAGATCGCGTATTTGCGGGCTCCTTTGTTGTTTCTGGAACGCTTTACGTGAAAGCAGAAAAATTAGGTGATTTTACATACATATCTAAGTTACAAGAAACAGCGAAAAAAACTAAAAAAGTATCATCATCATTAATTAGATCATTAAATGCATTTATTAAAATTATTTCAACTATAATTATACCGCTTGGTATTATTAGTTTTATTGTTAATTTTATGGCTGATTCAGATTTATATCATGTCATTGGTAAAACAGCAGGAAGTCTTATTTCAATGATTCCTTCTGGTTTATTTTTACTTGTTTCTACTACTTTATACATAAGTGTTACTGCACTTGGAAGAAAAAAAGCAATGGTTCAGGAGATGTATTCAATTGAATCACTTGCTCGTAGTAATGTGTTATGTTTGGATAAAACAGGTACTATAACAGATGGTACAATGCATTTAACAAATACGATGATTCTTAATCAAAAAGAAGAAGATTTGGACAATATTATTTCATCGTTTTTAAATGCTTTTAAAGAATCAAATCTTACATCTGATGCATTAAAAAGAAAATATAATTTAAAAACAAAATATGAAAGTTCAATAATTATACCTTTTTCAAGTGAAAGAAAGTATTCTGCAGTTACTTTTAAAAATGGTTGTACTTATTTTTTAGGAGCACTTGAATATTTAACAAATGATCAAAAAGTATTTGAACTAGCTCAAAAACAATTAGAGTTAGGTAATAGAGTATTAATATTTACAAAAGTTAATAATGTTTTTGATGAATCTATTTCAAAAACTGGTATACCTATATGTTTATTCGTTATTGAAGATCATATTAGAGAAGATGCCTTTGAAACTGTTAAATGGTTCCAAGATAATAGTGTTGAATTGAAAGTTATATCTGGTGATAATCCTTATACTGTAAAAAGAATCGCGGAAATTGTTGGGATTAATAACTCTGATAAATATATATCTTTAGAGAATATGTCTTTAGAAGAAGTTAAAAATGTTGCATGCGAATATACCATTTTTGGAAGAGTATCTCCTGAACAAAAAGAAGTAATTGTTAAAACACTAAAAAAGAACGGAAAGACGGTTGCAATGACTGGAGATGGTGTTAATGATATATTGGCTTTAAAACAAGCTAATTGTGCGATTGCGATGGCATCAGGTTCCGAAGCTGCAAGAAACTGTTCGCACATTGTTTTAATGAATTCTTCTTTTTCATCAATGCCACGTATAGTTGAAGAAGGAAGGAAAGTTATTAATAATATCCAATCAACTGCGTCTTTATATATAATGAAGACTATATATTCAATACTTTTAACATTAATTGTTGTTTCTACTGGATTATTAATGAACATTCCTATATTCAATTTACCAACAATTAGTTATCCGTTTACACCTAAACATTTATATATTCTTGAAATGGCTGTAATCGGAATTCCATCTTTATTTTTAGCGTTACAGCCGAATAAAAATATAATAGAAGGTAATTTCTTTAAAACCGTACTATCTAAAGCAGCGCCTGGAGGAATAGCGTTACTTATTAGTGTTTTATTAAGTATGTTTGTTGTTTCAAATATTTCTTTCTTTAATTTATCAAGTATTGCAAATTTGGCAGATGACACTGTTAATTTATCACTTACTATCGCAGTTATTTCTTTCTCAGTAGTAGGATTATTAATTCTTTTAACTATCTGTTTACCACTAAATAAATATAGAACTATTGTATATGTTGGAATGATATTTTTAGCATTTGCAATAGGTGTACTATCATATGTTATGAAAATATTTGATTTTAATGGATTTGGTTTAGAACATATTCTTGCAATTATATTTAATGCGGGAATTAGTTTTGCAATATATTTAATATGTTATTTTATTGTTGGAAAACAAACAATTTCTGAAAAATTTATTAATAATTTAGCAAATAAAGTTGAAGAAAGGCAAGAAGTTGAAAGTGATGAGGAGTAATTTATGACTATTAAAATTGGCGAGAATGTAAAATATGCTTTAGAAAATAATATTCCTGTTATTGCTTTAGAATCTACTATAATATCACATGGGATGCCATATCCTAAAAATGTTGAAACTGCATATAAGGTTGAAGAAGTTATAAGACAAAATGGGGCAGTTCCTGCAACAATTGGAATTATTGATGGTGTTCCTATCGTAGGAATGTCTAATGAAGAAATAGAAGAGTTTGGTAAAAGAAAAGGTATTGCAAAAGTTTCAAGAAGAGATTTACCATACGTTATCTCAAAAAAAATGTGGGGTGCTACAACAGTGGCCACTACGATGATATTTGCTTCAAAAGCTGGAATTAAATTCTTTGTTACTGGTGGAGTTGGTGGAGTTCATCGTGGTGCAGAAAAAACATTTGATATATCTGCTGATTTAATTGAATTAGCTTCTACTCCTGTCTGTGTTATTTGTGCAGGGGTTAAAGCAATTTTAGATTTAGAAAAAACGCTTGAAGTTTTAGAAACATTAGGTGTAACAGTTATAAGTTATAAATCCAACCATCTAGCGGATTTTTATACAAGAGACTCTGGACTAAATGTTGATGTTAGAATGGATGATCCTAATGAAATTGCTCTTGCATTTAAAACAAAAGAAGATTTTTCTTTACGTGGAGGAATGTTAGTATCAAATCCAATTCCAGAATGCTATGAAGCTGATAAAAAGATAATTGATTTTGCAATAAATGAAGCGCTTCAATTGCTTGAAAAAAACGGAATAAAGGGCAAAGAATGTACACCATTTTTACTTAAAAAAATTGTTGAATTAACATCAGGTGATTCACTAGAGGCGAATATAGCGTTAGTATTAAATAACGCAGAACTTGGTGCAAAAATTGCTAAAGAATACTATAGGAATAAATAATAGAAAAAGGAGAAGTGTTTTTATGAATAAGTACATGCAAATGGCTATAAAAGAGGCTTATAAAGGAATTAATGAAGGACATGGAGGCCCTTTTGGATGTGTAATTGTTAAAGATAATAAAGTAATTGCAAAAGGTCATAATGAGGTAGTGAAGAATAATGATCCAACTTGTCATGGAGAAATAATGGCTATTCATAAAGCATGTAAAAAATTAAAAACATTTGATTTATCAGGATGTGAATTATTTACAACGGGCGAGCCATGCCCTATGTGTTTATCTGCAATTTTATGGGCTAATATTTCAAAAGTGTATTACGGATGCAATATTGTAGATACAGAAAGCATTGGTTTTAGAGATAATATTTTTTATGATTTTTACAATAATAACGAAAAAAGAAAACAATTTGTAATGGAAATAGATAGAGAAGAATGTTTAAAATTGTATGATTCTTATATGAAAATTAGTACAAGAAAGAATTATTAATTTGATATAGTATAAAATAAATTATTATGGAATAGGTGGTTTTATGAAAAGAGAGACATTTACTTATGAAGTTAAAGAAGAAATAGTTTCTTATGAATATAGTAAAGAAGAATTACTTCCTCTTCTTTCTGGTTTTGTTAAAGTAAATGGCGTTATTGCAATTAGAGATAAGAAACGTTTTTTAACTCTTAAAACAGAAAATTCTAAAATTGCAAAGTTGATATATAATTCTTTTAAAGATTGTTTTAATATTGCACCATCTTTTTCATATTCAAAAAAAATGAAATTAAATAAAAATGTTGTATATCATATTATTATTCAAGAAAAGATTGATTATATTTTGCAAATATTAGAATTATCAGATGGTATATTCTCGACATTTCCTAAAAGTTTAGTTTTAGGAGATAATTTAAAATATTTTTTATCCGGCATATTTTTAGCATCTGGAACAATTAATTCACCAATGTCTGATAATTATCATTTACAAATAACGTTTTTAGAAGAAGAAACAGCTAAAAATGTTTTAAAATTATTAAATAGATTTAGAAATGATAAATCAATGAATTTTAAAATGATAAATAGAAAAACTAAATTTGTTATTTATTTAAAAAAAGCAGATCAAATTGCTACATTTTTAACAATTATTGGTGCACCTAAAAAAATGTTTGAATTTGAAAATTCAAGAATTGAAAAAGATTTCATTAATTCAGAAAATAGATTAACTATATGCTTTACCGCGAATTATCAAAAAACATTAAAAAAATCAATGGAACAAATAAAAGATATTGAATTATTAAAATTAAAATATCAAGATGTTTCACTTAATGAAAAAGAAACCGCTGTGATGGAATTACGTGTTAAATATCCTGAAGCACCACTTAAACAAATAAGTGAATTATTATTAAGCGAGTACTCAATTAAAGTTTCAAAGTCTGGAGTCAATCATATTTTTAAGACAATTCATGAAAAAGCAGACAAATTAAGAGATTAAATAATGCTATCAATTAATCCATACTCAATTGCATTATTAGATGTCATAAAATAGTTTCTTTCTGTATCTTTTGCTATTTTATCTTTTGTTTTTTCTGTATGCAATGCAAGCAGTTCTATTAATTTTTCTTTTAAGTATAAATATCTTTTATTCATTATATCCATATCTGTCACTTGACCTTCAAATCCTCCAAGAGGTTGATGAATCATTATTTCACAATTTTTATATGCTTTTCTATATCCTTTTGTCCCACTTGAAAGAAGAAAAGCTCCCATTGATGCACATAGTCCAATTCCAATAGTTTCAATAATACAAGATGATGATTTTATCGCATCATATATTGCAAATCCTGATGTAACAGATCCACCTGGAGAATTAATATAAATTGTAATTTTTTCGTCTTTTGATAATGCTGATAAATATAATATTTCTCCTACAATTATAGTGGCTAAATCATCATTTATTTCGCCTTGTAACATAATTATTCTTTCTTTTAATAATAGAGAAAATAAGTCATATGATTTAATTCCTTCAAATCCTTGTATTGTAACAGATGGTATATAGTTCATAGTTTGTTTTATCTCCTTATGTTAATATTTTAGTTAAATAAGTAATTTTTAATTCACTTTAGTTAATTTTTTAATATATTTTTTAAAAAAAAAGCGGATGAGTATATAAAAACCATCCACTTTAATAATTTTAATAAAATAATTTTTTATAATTTTAATGCATCTTTTGGACATTCATCTACACATTTCATACATAATATGCATTCTGTTGCATTTTTTCTTTTTCTTGAATTATTATTTACTTCAACATTCATAGGACATACTTTTGTACATTTATTACATGATATACATTTATCGTTATCTACTTTAATTCGGAATAATGAAAAATAACTCATTGGTTTTAAAAAGATAGTAATTGGGCAAATATATTTACAAAAAGCCCTGTTGTCTTTTAATATAAATGCAAGCATAATTCCAATAAAATAGTAGAGAATATTACCGATTATAAAACTCCACCACATTATTGTTTCTTTATTATTAATACTTAAAATAAATAGCAATGAAACAAATACTAATGAAGAAATGAAAATAATATAACGAATAAATCCTAATTTGTTTTTTCTTTCATTTTTTGGATTTTTATAAGGAAGTAGATCAAGTATCATCGCTGTCCAGCATGCATATCCACACCAACCTCTTCCGAAAATAAGTGGGCCAAATATTTTGGCAACAACATAATGAATTGTTGCTGCTTCAAATATTCCTAAAAATAAATAATACCAAAAACCTTCTATCTGCATGTTTTCTTGTTTTATAAAACCTAAATATACAAGCATATAAAGACCAACCGCGAATTGTACTACATTACGAGCAAATTTTTTCTTATATGCATAAAGTAATAATCCAATTGCAATTGAAGTGCCTATGTAAGTGAAGTTAAACAAATAGAATATATCATTTAATGTTAACCATAGTGTTATAGCGATACCTTCGAATATGAGCCACATGACAAGTGACGGTAATATTTTTTTAATTTTCATAATGCTTTCTTCTCCTCGTAAATAAAAACAAATTAAAATTATCTATTCAGTTATGTATAATAAAAATATTTATTCTCATGCTTATTCACCTTCTTATATTCACTAATAAGTGTTTTTGCTATTTATAAATCAATTTTGTTTTTTTTACGTAAATAACCTAATTCATTCGATATATGGATCTATTTCATTATTATCATAAGATTTGATTTATCAATTAGTCTATCTAGCCTTATTCTCATAGTGGGATATGTAATATTATAATCTTTAGCTAAATCTTTAAGTGAACCAGAGTATAAAATAATTCTTTTACGAAATTGATATCTTTAATTTCAAGTCTAATTAATTAAGTTGGTAAGTTATCAAGATTTATCATAGTCAATAATTAATAATACCTTTCAAAATCATAAATATTTTAAGAATTTTTTAGATTTTATTCAATATTTTAAAATAATATTGGAATAATTATTGCATGATTAGATTTTTTTGAATCTCTATATTTCTCTATAAAAACGCTTTCATATGTTTAAAACCTATAAAGTTATTTCTTTTTCTTTTATTTTTATTAATAAAACTCAACTTTCGCAGTTTTAAAGAAAAAAATAAAAATAATGTTTCCAATAAAATA
>CAYVZF010000030.1:0-16397 GCA_964456095.1 uncultured Erysipelotrichaceae bacterium | reverse complement strand
CTTTTGTTAATTGGTGTTAATTTATTTTCCTTAATATTTATGAAAAAAACGCTATTTTCCTATATAAATTGGTTTATTTTTAAAATAAAAGATGTTAATATAATTATTAAAGAAAGGGATAAATATGTTTGCAAATTTTTATTTAGATAATTCGAATCTATTATTATATGTTGATTATGTGTTAACAAGTATTCTTATGCTATCTTTTTTAGTATATTTATTAATCCATCTTCGTAAAAAAATGGTGGTAATTGTTTATCTTGCTTTGTTTGTATTATATTTATCTTCATTATTTTTAAGAATGGATTTCTTAAGTAGTGTTTGTGCATTAGTTTTTATTGTATTTTCATTTGCTTGTATTTTAACTAATGCTTCCGAATTTAGAAATTCGTTATCTAATTATTCTTCTAAGTTTAAATTATATACTTCTAGAAAAGAAAATAAACATTTGGATAAAACTGATATTATTAATATTATAGATAAAACAGTTAAAGATTTTTCTAAAACACAAACTGGTGCGATTATGGTTTTTAAAAAATCGCAAGAATTAGATGATGGTATTAATGATAATGGTGTAATAGTTGATGCGCCTGTTTCAATGGAAATATTGCAAACAATATTTTATAAAGGTACGCGTCTTCATGATGGTGCAGTTATTATTAATAATGATAAAATTGTTTCTGCTGCGGTAATGCTTGTTGCTACTACTAGACCATTAAATGGAAAATATGGTACTCGCCATCGTGCGGCGATTGGAATTTCTGAAAGATCAGATGCGGTTATCGTTTGTGTTTCTGAAGAAACAGGAAGAGTATCTTTAGCATATAAAGGCAAACTTGAACCAGTATCAATCGATAGATTTAAAGATGAATTTGAGGAATTATTAAATAGAGACTAATAAACTCTATTTTTTTGTATATTTTTTATTTTATTATTCATAAATTATATCAGGTGACTATTTTGAAATATTTTGGGACTGATGGTATACGTTTTGTAGTTGATGATAATTTAGATACTATAATGCTTAATAAAATCGGCGATTATTTTTCTTCGTTAAAAAAGAAAAAGAAAATATTAATTGCTTGCGATACTAGGATAAGCGCTGATTATGTTAAATCAATATTATTAATGGGTTTATTAAAAAAATGTGATGTTATTGATATTGGTATTGCTTCTACACCATGTCTAAGCTATTTATTAAAGAATAATGATTTTGATTTTGGTATTATGATAAGCGCTTCTCATAATCCTTATTTTTATAATGGTATTAAAATTTTAGATTCAAAAGGCTTTAAAATAAATGAAAGAAGACAAAGTAGTATTGAGAGGTTTATTGATGATACAAAGAAAATTAATTATAAAAATGGTAAATATTTTTATAATCATGATTTAATAAAACAATATGAAAATTTTCTAATTGATTCTTTTAAAATTAATAATAATCTTAATATAGCATTTGATTTAGCAAATGGGGCAGTAGGAGAAATAGCAAGTAATGTATTATCAAAGTATTCTTTTAGTAGCAATTTATATTTTGTCAATGGAACGATTAATTATAACTGTGGGGCAACAAAATTAAAACTATTAAAAAGTATAGTAAAAAAGAATAATTATGATTTAGGTGTTGCATTTGATGGTGATGGCGATAGAATACAAATGGTTTATAAAAATAGAGTTATTGATGGCGATGATTTATTGATTTATTTTGCTAAAATGCTAAATAAAGATTGTGTTATTACTTCTATGACAAGAAGAGATACTATAGAGGAAATAGAAAGTATTAAAAAAAGATATAAAATAGTAAATGTTGGTGATTCAAATATTGCTAAATATATAAAAAAACATCCAAATTATATTGGTGGAGAAACATCGGGACATATTATTTTATCATCTGATTTCATAACTGGTGATGGATTATTTGTTTGCTTAATGTTTTTATCTTTTATTAATTCATCATTTGATTTAGAAAATGCTTTTATTAATAAAAAATATTGTTATAAATCATTATCTTATAAAAAGAAAGAGTATATGCTAAAAAAAGGATATTTGAATAAGTTAAAAAAAGACTATTATAAAATAAGTAATGATAAATATACTAAGTTTAGATTTTCCGGAACAGAAGATATTTTACGTATCATTATTGAAGGGAAAAACAAAAAGGACATTAATATTAAAAAAAAGATATTAGATGATTTAATCGGCTAATTAGTTTGTGTTTTTATTGATATTACTTCTAAACCATACTTTATACATACAGTTTTAATTAATTCATTAAAACCATTTGTATTGTTTTCTGAAATTAATAATTGATTATATAAATCATCTTTAAATTCATTATGGTTACAATAATGGTATGTTTTTGCATCGCTTATTTTATATATTAAATATAGTTGAGTGTGTTTTAAATTGAATTTAATGTATTGATTCTTAGTAGAGTATTTTCCAACTCTTTTTGTTAAAAAAGGTGTAAAAAAGTATATACCTTTTGTTTTTACTTTATAAAATTTATAAAACTTTTCAAACACACATATATTATCTTCTTTCACTATAAAAATGCCAGAAAAAATAAATATTATCATGGCGATTATTATAGCAATAATTAATACAATAAGTATGATTTTCATTCCTTCAATTTCCATAATAAACCTCTTATAAATAAATTATATAAAAAATGAAATGAAAATAAAATAAAATCATATAATGTAATGTTATGGAAAATATTAATATTGTTTTACTTCCTGGATGGAAAAATGATAAACGCTCACTATATATATTTAAAGATCTCTTAGATAAATATGCTAATTTGATATTTATCGATTTTCCTATTTTAATCGATAATAAGCCACTTACAATAAATGATTATATTATGATTTTAAGAGGCAAAATTAAAAATTTAAATAATATTATTTTATTAGGACATTCATTTGGTGCAAAATTAGCTTCTTTTTATGCTTTACATTATGATGTTAAGGGATTAATCTTAATTGCGCCATCTACTTATATAAAAATGAATTTTAAAACAAAAATGCTTATTAAAATGACAAAGCTATTTAATTTTTTAAAATTACCTAAACCTAAGTTTTTATTAGGAAGCTCTAATTATTTAATGCTTAATGATTTAGAAAAGATAACATTTAAAAATGTATTAAAATATTTAAATAAAGAAGAATTGAATAGTATTAAAGTAGATACTTTAATATTTGGATTTAGTGAGGATACTTGCATTAAAAAAAGTGATTTAAAGTATTTAAATAAAAATATTAAAACATCTAAACTAAAAATATTAAAAGGAGATCATTTTTCATATATTGAACATGCATTAGATATTTCTATAGATATAGGTGATTTTTTAAGTGAACTTGATTAATTATTTGTTGTCAAATATATTTTTAATTTTATATATACCTTGCTTTATTAAAGAATATTATAGTTTCAATAGGTTTATAAAAGGTTTATTAAGTCAATTAATATGTAAAAAAATAAATATAGTTCTATTAATTTTGTATTTTGTTTTAAGCATAGTTAATTTAATGTTTAATAATTTTATTATTTATATATTAAATACGCTTATTTGTTTTTATTATATTATTACTTTTACTAAGGAAAAAATTAAAATACATGCGCGTGGTATTAGATTGATGATAGTGTCTTTTATTATTAATCTTTTACTTATATTTATAGATTATTATGTTTCGAGTATATTTATTTTTATTTATCCTATATTTGTATTACTTATTGCTAATATATTCTTATTTCCGATTGAATCTTATATTAGAAATAAGTATATAAAAAATGCAAGGAATAGAATCGATAAAGCCTCTCCGATTATTATAGGAATAAGCGGTAGTTTTGGAAAGACAACATTTAAGAATTATTTATATCATATTTTAAAATATAAATATAATGTATTAAAAAGCGATGGAAATATTAATACATTAATGGGACTTACAAAATGGATTAATAATAATTTAAATTCATTTTATGATGTTATAATCGTTGAAATGGGTATTGATAAAAATCATGGATTAAAAAAATTTAAAAAATTATTCACTTTAGACGTTGGAGTTTTAACAAGTGTGGGAAAGATGCATTTATCTACGTTTAAATCGTATGATAATATTGTTAATTCAAAAAGTGAGATAGATTTATTAATAAAAAATGATGGAAAATTATTTATAAATAATAAGTATAAAGATTTTAAAAAGAAGAATTATTATCATGATGTTATATATTTTGATGATAAATATAATATAAATAATATTAATAATTATCAATTAACATTATTTAATGGGGCGATTGAAGTAGCAAAATATTTAAATATTGAAGAGGAATTAATTAATTTAAGTTTAAAAAACATTCCATTAATTAAAAGAAGATTTGAAATAAATAAAAGTAGAAATATGATTGTAATTAACGATTCATATAATTCAAATTATTATGGCATTGTTGAGGCAATAAAATATATGCGAAAATATGATTATTATAAAATAGTTATAACGGGTGGATTAATAGAACAAGGGAAGTATTATAAAATCGAAAATTATAAGCTTGGTTTTGAAATGAAAGATATTGATTGTTTAATTATTATTACTAATAATAAAAGACATCCATTAGTAAATGGGTATAAAAAAGCATCTTTTGGTAAAGTATTTATTATTGACTCTTATAATAAAATAAATAAAATAATTGATAATATTAAAGGTAAAAAAATAATATTAATAGGAGCAAAAGGAAGTGATTTTTATGTTAAATAGCATAAAAATAATATATTTTTAATAGAAATATAAAGAGGGATGATAAATGAATAGAATAGCAATTGTTTATGGTGGAGATTCCATAGAAAGTGATATTAGTGTTTTAAGTTATAAAAAAATTAAAACTAAATTAATTGATGAAGGTGTAAAAACTTTAGATATATTTTTAGATAGAACAGGTTCTTTTTATGTAAATTACAATAATAAAATTAAAATGGGACATTTTGAAAAAATTGGAGAATCGTGTTATTTTAAAACAAAATTTTCCCGTTTTGAATTTGATGTTGTTTTACCTTTAGTACATGGTAAAGGTGTTGAAGATGGTTCTTTAGGTGCTTTTTTTGATATTTTAAAAATACCTTGCATGTATTCTGGCGTATTAAATTCATCACTATTACAAAATAAAAGTTATTTTAAAAAAATGTTGGATTATTACAATATACCTAATACTAAGTTTGTTGATTTATCTTATGATGAATATATAGATATTGATTTTGATTTGGAATTATTAATTAAAGATTTGACATATCCTTTAATTATTAAACCTAATAATTTGGGTTCATCAGTTGGTGTTAGTAAAGTGTATGAATATAATGAACTTCTTTCTTCACTTGATAATGCATTCAAATATGATAATGAGATTTTAATAGAGGAGGCTGTTTGTAATTTAAAAGAAGTAAATGTTGCTGTGCTAGGGTATAAAGATAATCTTATTTTTTCAGAGTTAGAAACTGTATCAAAAAAAGATGACATTTTATCGTTTTATGATAAATATCTTTTATCAAAAGATAAAACAACTAGAATTATCCCAAGTGATATATCTTTAGAAGTTAAAGATAATATTTTAGAAATTAGTAAGAAAGCATTTAAATGCTTATCTTGCTTTGGTGTTAATAGATTTGATTTTTTAATTGATGAATTAAGCAATGAAGTATATTTAAATGAAATAAATACAATTCCTGGTTCGCTTGCCTATTATCTTTTTGAACCATTAAATATTCAAGTTTATAAAATAATACAAATAATGTATGAAAATTATCGTAAAAAGATAAAAAATGATAATAGATTATTAAAAACTTATTATGAAGATAAAAGAAAAGATTTACTCTCTAAAGAGTAAAATATTTAAATAACAATTTTTATATGTTAAAATATTTTTAGTTAATTAGGAGGAATATAATATATGTCTACACCACATAATGAAGCAAAAGAAGGAGCATTTGCTAAAACTGTTTTAATGCCAGGAGACCCATTAAGAGCAAAATTTATCGCGGATAATTATTTAGAAGATGTTGTTCAAGTAAATGGAGTAAGAAATATGTTTGGATATACTGGAACATATAAAGGTAAAAAAGTATCTGTAATGGGTTCTGGAATGGGAATGCCAAGTATTGGAATTTATGCGCATGAATTATATGCGTTCTATGGAGTTGAAACTATTATTAGAATTGGTAGTTGTGGAGCTTATCAAGATGATTTAAAACTTTTTGATATTGTTCTTGCTCAAGGTGCTTGTACTAATTCTAATTGGTCATCACAATATAAGTTAGGTGGAACATATTCCGCGATTGCAGACTTTAATACTTTATTAAAAGCATATAATGCTGCGCGTGATATGAATGTTAATGTACATGTTGGTAATATTTTATCTAGTGATATCTTTTATAATGATTCACCTGATGTTTGGAAGAAATGGGCTAAAATGGGAGTTTTAGCTGTTGAAATGGAATCATATGCATTATATAGTATTGCAGCATCTTTACATAAAAAAGCAATGTGTATTTTAACTGTATCAGATTCTTTCTGTTTTAAGGGAGAAACTACCGCAGAAGAAAGACAAACATCATTTAGAAAAATGATGGAGATTGCTCTTGAAACAGCTGAATAATGAAGATTAGTTTAATTTGTATATCAATCGTATTTGTTTTAATTTTATTAGCGTTTTTATTAGGGCCTACTATTAAAAGATTTTATGAATATAAATATCATAAAAAAGTAACTGCAAAAATTTTATATAAATATGCAAAAGACTATGATGTATATTTATTAAATAATGTTTCACTTCCTGTTAATGATAAATTTATTACTTTTGATCATATTTTATTTGGGGAAAAATTCATTTATTGTATTAAAGATGTTTCATATAAAAATGGAATTGAAGGTAGTGCTGAAGATTTAAAATGGTTTGATTACAATAAAAATGGTGAAATGAATTATGTCGAAAATCCATTTCAAGAGAATAATTTAAATATTTCTATGCTAACTAATTATATGAATTTAAAAAGTAATGATGATTTCTTTTATTCTGTAATTGCTATTAATAACAGTTGTTCATATAAAATTGATAAGTGTAATAAAAGAGAGATTGTTGCGTGTAATCATGATCTTTATAAAATCATTGCGAAAGCGGAAAAAAACGCAGAAGTTAGAGCATTTAATGAGTCTAGGTTAGAAGAAGCAGTTAAAATATTATATGAAAGAATTGCTGATAAATAAAAAATTATGTCAAGTTAATGACATAATTTTTTATTTATGTATTGGTATTTGTTCTTCTATTTCTCTATTTAATTTCATATTCGAAAAGAGTAATAAAATATTTACTATACCCGCAACTGCAATAACTACATATATTATTCTAGTCCATACATTTGTTGTTCCACCAGTAATCCATGTAACTAAGTTGAAATTAAATAGACCAACAAGTCCCCAGTTTAATGCACCAATTATTGTTAATATCAAGCATGGCTTTTCAATATAGTTCATAATTTCCTCCTACTAGTAGTATTATGTGAAAATATTATTATTTTCATTCATATTTTATTATTTTTTTGCATACCTTTTTATGAGGTGGAAAATATGTTTAAAAAAATAATAGTGGGTGTTTTAGTATTAGGTGTTGTCCTTTTAGCGGGTTGGAAATTATTTTTATCTAATGATAGTAACAATAATGTATTTGAAGGTGTTAAAGAAACGCTAAATTGCTATCATATGGAAGCGACTATGGAATTTAATGAAAATGACGAAAAGAAAAATTATTTTGTTACAGTTGATTATTTAAAAAATGGTGAAGATGATAAATTTAGAATTTCATTATTAGATACTAACAATAATCAAGAACAAATCTTATTAAGAAATGAAGAAGGAGTATTTGTTTTAACTCCTGTACTTAACCAAGTTTATAAGTTTAAAGGAGACTATCCTTTAAATTCGCCTAAACCATATTTGTATCATTCAATGTTAAGTGCATTAGATGAAGAACATGAATTAAAATCGATGTCTGATGGATATTTGCTTTCTTTTTCTCCAAAATATAATCATCAAAAAACTTGGACTAAAGAAGATATTAAGTTTTCTAAAGATTTAAAACCAGTATGGGTTAATATTTATGATAATAATTCATCTCTTGTCTCAACAATTCTTTTTTCAAAAGTTGATTTAAATCCGACTTTTACTGATAAATATTTTGATGTAGAAGAAAATATGAATAATGCAAGACTTAATATGTCCGCAACAACGGCATCACTTGATGATTTGCCATTTTTACCAATTAGTTCTTCAGAAACACTAAAAGAACAAACTGAAGCCACAGTTAATAATGAAACTGTATTTATCTTGTGTTATGAAGGTGATTCTGATTATAAAGTAATTCAAAAGATAATAACTCCTAGTGAAGAATTAACATATGTAGAAAATGGCGCAGAATATATTGATACATTATTTGGTATAGGGTATATAAAAAATAATTATTATACATACATTTCTGGTAATGTCTGTTATGAATTATATTCAACTGATTTAGAAGTTTCAGATATGGTTAGTGTAATTAATTCTATGGAATTGACCACTACGAAATAAATAACTTTATTTAAATTTTAAAAATTGATATAATCCAATAGAGGTAAGCTTATGGATTATATCTTTTTTGATTTTAATGGCACTTTAATTGATGATGTTGATTTATGTTTTAATTTATTAAATATTATGTTAGAAAAATGCAAACATAATAGAATTACAAAAGAACAATATTTAGAAATATTTACATTTCCGGTAAAAGAATATTACAAAAAGGCTGGATTTGATTTTGAAGTAGATGATTGGGATGAACTTGCAACATTTTTTATTGAAGAGTATAAAAAGAACAATAATAATTGTCCTCTTTTTTCTGACATTAAAGAAACGCTTGATTTGTTGAAAAGTCAAGGCAAGCATTTATATATATTGTCTGCATCTGAAAGAAATATGCTAATTGATCAACTTGAATATTATGAAATTAAAGATTATTTCGATGAAATTCTTGGGAAAGATAACATATATGCAGAAGGAAAAGAAAAAATAGGAATAGAGTTTATGAAAAGGAACAAACTTCCTAAAGATAAATGTGTATTTGTTGGTGATACTATACATGATGCTGAAACTGGTGATGCGATGGGAATAAAAAGTTATTTGATTGCTCGTGGTCATCAAAATAAAAATAGATTATTAAATAGTAAAAAGAAAGTTTTCGATTCATTAAAGGAAATTGATTTTACTAAAGAGTGATTATTGCTTTATTTTTTTATAGAAAGTAAGTAAAATGTTTAATTAAGGTGATGAGATAAAATGGAAAAATCTTTTTTAAAAAATATTATTAAATCAGTTAAAGATGTATATTTAAAAATATTACCTTTAACTATTTCTCTTGCATTTTTATTTATTTCTATTATTTTAATTTCGTTATTAGGGGATTATTGGCCTTTATTATCTTTTGTAATTTTATTTTTTTTATTTTTTCCTTTATTGCTTTCAATTCAACTAATGTGTACAAGGATTTTTGCTTATAAAGATGATTTTAATTACTTAGATGTTTATAAAGAATTAAATGTATATTATTCTCCTGTATTTAATGGAACATATAAAGTATTTACGGCTTTTTTTATTTCTTTTATCAGCGCTTCAATTTTTACGAGTATATATGAATATATCTTATTAGCGATTAAACCAGAATTAATTGAATTACTTTATAGTAATAATATGGATGAGTTTATTATTGAAGTATTTAATACTCAATATTTTGATTTAGCATTATCTATTATTTTTGGATTAACTATTCTTGTGTTTTTATGGAGAATATTTGCAAAATTGACACATCCTTATTTTAATTATTTTTGTGGATTACAAAAGTTAGGATTAAAGAAGTTTTTATCAAACGTTAGACGTAATAAATTATATCCGTATAATAAAAAAATGTTTATTATTGGATTTCCATTAATAATTATTTATTTATTCTCTTTTATTCCTAGTATTATTATTACATATTTCTTAACACATGATATGTATATCTCTCTTGCTATAAGCATTTCAATTGCAATCTTATTATGTTCATTATATTTACCTATTTATATTAAAGGATGTCATGTAATTGTTACTGAAATAAAGCCAATAAGTGTTAATTTTGTCAAAGAAGAAGTAAAAAAAGAATATAATTTTGTTAATAATTCATCATTATCAGAAGAAGAAAAGAATTTATTAAAGAGTAAAATGGATTCGTTAAAAAAGATGTTAAATATTAGTGATGATGAAGATGATAAGAATGATGATTAATTTAAAAAGTGACTGAATAAAATCGGTCACTTTTAACTTAAAACGTAATCAATTAATAAACGAGAAATAATTATATTTTTTAATACCTATATTTGAGTATTTATTTTAAAAGATTTTGTAATTTACTAGAAATGTTTTTATCTACTTCTTGAATTGTATCACTAGGTTTTGCAATAATATCTCCAGAAAAATATGTTACTCCATAAGATGATAATAATTCAAATGCGCTGCTAGTTTTTATTCCGCATGCAAGAATTGGTGTTTTAAATCTTTGTAAATCTTTAATCAATGATTTAATTAATATATTTATACGAGTATCTTTACTTAATTTTGAAATTAATTCTTCATCTATAACAAATAAATCAAATAAAGATAAAACCTCACTTTGAATATTTGATTTAAAATTTTCGATATTAATACTAACATTGTAGCCTAATTGTTTTATTTTATTAAAGTCATTTTTAATTTGTAAAATATCATAATTTGAATTTATAAAGTAATCTTCATTAAACAAGAATGTTATTGATATATCTTCAATTTTATTATATTTAAAAAAGTTTAATACATTATTAATAAATTGTGGTTCTATTCTAAAAATAATACTTTTAATTGTATTTTTTTTAATTGATTGACTTTGAAAATCATTTACGAAATTAAACATTGATTGTTTTAAATAACTATATGTTTCATTAGCTTCATATACTATTTTTTCAAATTGATTAATATCAGTAATAATACTTGATTTTGGATTTACTGAATAAATAAATCCTTTTGTTTTAATTGAATTGTTTGATGAATTATTTATTTGAACATATGATGTATAATTTGCAATTAAATCATTATTTTTTATAATTTTGATAGCCTCTTTTTTTAAAGATTCATTATAAGATTCATTTTCAAATACATCACTATTGTAAAATGAATATTTAATTTTTGATGATGAATTTTTAGTGAATATTGCGGTTTGGTATGCTCTTTTTGCTTTACTAATTAATAAGTCATCCTCGTATTCTTTTTTGAAATATATACCAATACTATAATCAATAGAGGATAATAAATTATTTAATGATAATTGATCGTATATAATTTTCATTAATGAATTAATATATGTCATAACATTCTTTTCTGATTTTGATTTTAACATAATTATATTAAGTGTTGATTCATCATACATTGAATATAAGAATTTCTTTTTTGGATGTTTATATAAGAATGTGTTTAAAACTTTAAGCAATTGAATATTAATTAAATCATCATTATTTTTATTAAAAACAGATGTTTGATATAAATGTAGTGCAATAATGCATAATTCTTTTTTATTGCTTTTTTTAACATTATCTAAATAATTAGAAATATCTACATTGTTAATAAAAGAAGTATTGTTTGTTTTTAAAAAACTTTGTTTTTTTATTAATGGATAAATAGATTCTTTTAAATAAACTGTTTTATCTAAATAATTAGTTTTTATGTGTTTAAATGAAGCAAATATATAATCTCTTTTCTTTTTTTCTAAAACATACTTTTCTAATGTAGTATTTTGTTTATTATTTGGATTGATAAAAGAGTTAACCCATTGCTTTACAGTTTCTTGATCTTGAATATTGAATGTGCCATAAAATTCGGATAGTTGTCTACATATTATTTTGTTTGGCTTTTTCATATTAAGATAAGAATATGTTCCATCATTAAGATTAAGCTTTATTTGTCTTTGATAAGCCTTGTTGGCATTTATTTTTTTAAATATTTTAGTGTTTCTTTTTAAAATAAAGATAAAAATAAACAATAATAATATAATAATAATTATTACTAATATAATGAAAACTGTACCATAACTATTTTTTAATAAATCATCTAATAAAATCATAAAATCACCAACTAAATTATAAAATGTTTAATTTATATTTTAAAGAAAAATACAAATATAGAAAAATTAATATAGTATATTTTTAATAATTTTAAATGCTTTTTTAGAAATAATATCAATTAGTATTAAAAATACCACGATTATAAATAAGACTGCAAGTAAACTAGAATATTCAACATTGGTTTTACAAATGTAAATATATTCGCCAAGAGAATTATTAATAGACATTAAATACTCTCCCATAATTGATGCTTTGAATCCAATTGAGATAGAAAGAAGTAAACTTGAAACTATTTGAGGAAATATTAATGGCAAATATACTTTCATATACTTAGTTATTTGATTAACATTTGTTGTTTTTAATTCTAATTTAATTTGTAAGGGTATTTCATTAATCGCACTTATTATATTTTCAAATAAAATTGGAAAAGTTGATAAAAATATAACCGCGTAAACACCAAAGTGTTTGTTAATAAAAAATAAGTATGTAGAAACAATAATTAATGGTGAACACTTTATTATTATTAGATAAGGTGATAAAAATCGTTCTAAATGATTATTTTTTATACTTGGGATTGATAATAAAGTAGCAAGTATTAATGAAAATGTTATAGTAATAAATAATACTTTTAATGTTTTATAAAAAGCTTTCCAAAAATTAATATCAAAAATTATTTCATTCAATGAATTAATAATATCACTAAAAGAAGGTATTAAAATGTTATCTGAATTACTAGAAATAAGAAAAGCAATTAAAACAAGTGAAAATATACCAGATAGTATATAAAATATTTCATTTTTAAATATAGAATGCTTCATCAGGAAGTTTTTCTCCAAATGTTTTTTCTAAACCTAAATCCAATAGTTTTTCAAAATAATATTTTATCGCATCTTTTTGATTCTCATCTATTCCAATATGACAATTAGGTAATGCTGATTTAATAGTATTTTCACCTAATGATTTTAAAGGTGTTTCCATTGCACAAGAAACTTGATAATCTAAATCATCATTGATGCTATTAATATTTGATTTAATTTTATTTAATTCATCTTTTAAATCATTGACTTTATCTTTCTTTACAAATACTCCTGCTTGAGGATATGATGATTTTTGAGTCATTTTTTTCCATTCTTCTTGTAAATCTATAATGTATAGTTTTTCATTATTACATTTCTCTTTAACTTTACTTAAAGATGGTTCGGCAGATATGATATAGTCTGTTTGTTTTGCTAAGAATAAACTATTTGCATTTTCAACAGAGTCAACTCTATTAACATCATAAGTTAAATTGTATTTTTTAGAGAAAGTATTCATTAATATATCGGGAGTTTGATTTGTTCCAAATATTGTTAATGTTTTATTATTTAAATCTTCGAGGTTTTCCATAGGGTTTCTTGATACAACATAAAGATTTCCCCATACAATTGTTTCAAATAATACGTATTTACTTGTTTTATTATAAAAATTTAATCCTAAATTAATAGGAGCAACAATTATATCGTGACTAGAAGTAGAAAATGCTGATACTAATGGATCTGAACCATTTGATACTTCATATTTAACGTTTTTATTTTCATAAAGATATGAAGAAATAGCAAGTAATGGTGAACCACTTGGTGCGATTAATGATACATCTTGTTTTGAATTTGAAATCGAACTAGTTTCCTCACTAGAACTAGACTCACTTTCTGAAGAATAATAATCATTTGATGAAATGTTTTCACTTGAAATATTCTCAGTATTTGTACTATAAGCACTATTTTCACTTGTTGTATTATTTCCACATGATACAGATGTAATAACTGTAAATAGAATAGTTGATAATTTAAATAAATTTGATTTCATAAAAAAACTCCTTAATTTTTTTCTTAAATATTATAGCATTGCGTGATATATTATATGTGTAACAAATGTTACAAAAATAAGGAATTATTATTATGAGTTTATTTGAATTATTAAACAAAGATGAAATTAAATTAGGAACAACTATCGATATAAAAAAAGGTAATTTTATTTTTCATGAAGAAGATAAGTGTGATAGTGTTTTCTTTTTAATAAATGGAGAAGTTATAATATCATCATTTGATAAAGATGGTAATGAAGAAATATATAATCACTTATATAAGGATAGTATGTTTGGTAATATACTTGTTTTTTCTGATAATAATTATTACCTTGGTAATGCTTTTACTCTTAAAGATAGTAGTCTTTTCATTTTAAAAAAAGACAATTTAATTAAAATACTGCATAAAAATAAAGAATTTATGTTGCAATTTTTAAGATATAATTCAAATGAAACTATAAATAGTAAAATTAAAGTAAAAATATTATCTAAACGTAATATTAAAGAAAGAATATTATTTTATATTTTATTAAATAAAGGAAGTATTAACTGTTCTATAACTAATTTATCTAAGGAATTAGTTTTAAATAGAGTATGCGTATCAAGAGTTATTAATGAATTAATAAAGGATAATATATTAGCAAAAGAAAACGGTGTACTAAAACTAATTTAAATCATTTTTATAAGATCTTAATAGGGGATTTATTTTTACTTTTTCATAATTTTCCGTTGTTGCATTTCTTATATACCTACATGGAGTACCATAATTTAAAGTACCTTCTTTTATGTTTTTATTTACAAAACTATTTGCGCCTATTATTGAATTTTTTTCTATGTGAATACCTTCTTTTATAACGCTATTTGCACCTATAAAGACATTGTCTTCTATTACGACTGGAATATTTGAAGATGGTTCTAATATTCCTGAAATTACAACTCCTGCAGATATATGCACATTATTCTTTATTACTGCGCCACTTCCAACAACAGCATTCATATCAATCATTGTATTTTCACCTATTTTAGCTCCTATATTTATAACCGCCCCCATTAATATTATTGCACTCTTAGCTATTTCAACATTTTTTCTTATTATTGCGCCTTTTTCTATTCTCGCTTTATATTTATTAATGCTTTCATAATTAAGTAGAGCATTATTTGAATCACTATCAATATAGTATTTTATAATTTTGCTTTTATTATCTAATAGTATTTTATTTACTTCACTTTCATAAGTAATAACTAAATAATTTAAATCATTACTAAAAACAAAGAATTTTTTTTTTAAATTAATTGGGGATTTTGCAATCAAATATAATTTAACCATTATTTTGTTCCTTTAGTAAGTCATTTAAAGAATATAAACCATTTTTTAAAGAATTTAATTTATTTAAAACAAAATCAACACCCTCTACAAAGGAGGCTCTGCTATTGACGGTATGTTTAATTGATATTTCTTCATTTTTGTATAAATATCTTACTTCATGAGTTCCATAATAATTTGCACCTCTTAAGGAATATATAATAGATGAAGCGTTACCTAATTCTTTTGCGGTTCCGCTTGGTGAATCTATTTTATTTGAGTGATGAGTTTCAATTATATATTCGTTTTTTTCTATTTTGTCACTTGATAAATAGTTTTTAATATTTTTGAATTTATTAAAAACTATAGAGTAATTACTATCCATTACGATTATTATTTTTTTTGAAGCATTTTTTATTCTTTTAATATCATCAAAAGAATAATTAGTAGTTCCAATAATTAAAGGTATTTTATATAATAATGCATACATTAATGAAATATTTAATGCGTCTTTTGTTGAAAAATCGATAATTACATCAATTCTTTCGTTTTTTACATATTTTTTATGAGTTTTAGAAATTGTATCAATTATTTTATGATTAGATTTTTTATAGTATTTTTTTATTTCTTTACCCATATTTCCATTACCAATTAGCAAAATGTTCATATTCAAATATCCTTTCACTTTTTAAAGAAAAATCATTTATTTCATCATTAAAAAATGGATCACGTAAATAATTTTTTATTAGATTTTTATAAGTCATTATTTTTTTAATTTGAAGTGGATTTGTTTCTTTTTGTATATAGTTAGTTAAAGGGATTATTTCTTTAAACATTTTAATAGAGTAATCTTTATCTTTTTCAAACATTTCAAATATTTTTGATATATAGTTTGGGATGATATTTGTTAAAATTGAAAATACTCCATGTTTATTTAATGCATAATTAACTAATAGATTTTCATCATTTCCTGTCATTACAATAAAATCATCTCTATTTAATAATGATAGTTTATTTATGTAATTAATATCTGTATTTGCATTTTTAATACC
>CAYVZF010000029.1:11189-16737 GCA_964456095.1 uncultured Erysipelotrichaceae bacterium | reverse complement strand
AATAATTTGTAATTAAACTAATAATTTAGAATAATTCTAATAGTTATCTCATAAGATTACTTAGGTGAATATATGAAAAAATTATTAGTTTTTTTATTATTAGTTTTAAGTGTTTTTTTATCTTTTAATAATGTCAATAATGTTTATGCAGATGATACTTTATCATTAAAAGCGGATGCTGCATTACTAATTGAACCTAATTCTAAAACAATTCTTTATGAAAAAAATAAAGATAAAAAATTATATCCAGCATCTATGACTAAAATGATGGGACTTTCTTTAGTATTAGAGGAAATTAATAATAATAATGTATCATGGTATGATAAAGTTATTTGTTCTTCATATGCTTCAAGTATGGGTGGAACTCAAATATACTTATCTGAAGGTGAAGAAATGTCTCTAAGAGATTTATTTAAAGCTGTTGCAATTAATTCTGCCAATGATGCAGTTGTTGCATTACTTGAACATTTATATGGCAGTAAAGAAGCATTTTTAAAGAAAATGAATGATAAAGCAAAAGAACTTAATATGAATAATACTCATTTTAATAACGCGACTGGTTTTGATGATGAAGAACATTACACAACTGCCTATGATATGGCACTTCTAGGTTCGTATTTAGTTTCATTTGGTAATTTAATATTGCAATATACATCTTTAAAAGAAGCATATATAAGAGAAAATACAGATTCTCCTTTTTGGCTTGTAAATACTAATAAATTATTAAAATATTATTCTGGTATGGATGGACTTAAAACCGGGTATACATCTAAAGCAGGATATAATTTAACATCAACAGCGAAAAGAAATGGTGTTAGATTATTATGTGTAGTAATGAATGAAAAAACCATTCAAGATAGATCACTTGATACTACAAATTTATTAAATTATGGATTTTCATTACTAAAATGTGAAAATATATTTTTAAAAGATTCAATAATAAATGAAATTGCTTTTAATACTAATTCATCTATAAAAACACCAATAAAAGTAAATGAAGATGTAAATATATATTTATTTAAAGATGAAGATAAAGACAATATAAAGATAGAGTTAATTATTAATGATTATAATTTACCTATTAAAGAAAATGATATAGTAGGTTATATAAAAATAACTACAAGTAGAGGATTAACTTATAAATATAATGTATATTCAACTGAAGATGTAGAAAAAAATCAATATATTAATATATTATGGGAAAATATAAAATTATTTTTTTCATAATAATGTTATGTTAATTATTAATACTTTAACTATTTATGATGTTTTATAAAGTATAGGATATAAATCTTTTATTAATGATATTAATTTATATATTAAAGCTTATACTTTTTTATAAAAATCAGTTATATAAAATTAATCAATATTAAATAAATCATCAATTGTTAATAGAGTTACATTATATTTTTTACTTTCATCGATTACTGCTTGTGTATATCCACTTTTTACAAAAATATAGTAATATTTTTCAGTTATTTCTTTAAAAATTTCACTTGCACATATTAAATCATTAAATTCAGATAAATCAAATTTTTCATTTCTAAACTTGCACTCGCAAAAGATTCCTTTATTGCCATTAATGCCTAAAATATCTATATCATCTTGAGATTTTTTTATAGGATTATTACCCCACCATTTTCCAGTACCATTTGGAATAAATGGAAGCTTGTTTTTACGAGCAAGTATAGTTAAATATTGAATGCAAATTTCTTCAAATGCATTTCCTAAAACTGATGGTATATCGTCAATTATTTTGTTAGTATAATCAGTCGCACCTAAAAATGAAAACGTAGAAATGTTTGAAAATACATATTTATACCAAAATCTAAAAAAGAAATCAGAAAGTAAATAAATAGATTTTTTTGAATTTTTATTATCTCCATAAGGTATAAGCTTTGTTATTATTCGAATTTCTTGTAAATTTTTAATATAACTAGCACATTTTGATGTTTCTTCATTAATTTTATTTGAAATTTCATTAAATTTAGATGAACCAGTTGCAATAGCTTCAATAATACTATTATAAATTGTTGGTTCTCTAAATTCTTGCTTTAATAAAAGTACTGGCTCTTCTTTTAGTAAACAAGCATCATCAAAAATGTTTTTTGATATGTTTTGTTTTATGGATAATTTATCATCAAATGTTTGTAAATAATAAGGTATTCCACCAAGAATTGAATATGCAGTGATTTTATCTATATTTGAAAAATTTGGAAAAAAATTTGAAGCCTCTAGATAATTTAGAGGTTTTAGTTCAATATTAGAAGTCCTTCTACCATAAAGTGGACTTGAATAACCTAGTACATCATTGATCATAAAACTAACGCTGCTGCCACATAATATTAACATTATATTTTTATCTTGCCATTTATGATCGATTGTATGTTGTAATATGCTTTTTATTGTTGGATATTCTTTTGCAATAAATGGAAATTCATCAATTATAATGCATATTTTTTCTTTAGGATTATTTGCTAATGCTATATCAATTTTTTCAGAAAGATAAGAAATAAGTTCTGCCCAATCATTAAATGTTGGTGTATAATCCATTTCAAAATAAGAACTAATTAGATTTGAGAATTCTTTGATATTTAATGTTGTATTTTTTTCTTGAGCTAAAAAATATAAACAATTATATTTTTTTGAAAATTCAGTAAGTAGTGTTGTTTTACCAACTCTTTTTCTGCCATAAAGTACTAAAAATTCAAATTTATTAGAATTGTATAATTCTTCTAATTTTTCATATTCATATTTTCTACCAATCATAGTGAAATTTCTCCTTTTAGTTAATTACGATTATTATAATCCAAATATACTAAATTATAAAATGTGTATTGATAATTATATTAAATTTTTATGATTTGAAATTTAAAAGCATAATTATTAAGAAGAAGCAAATATAAAATTATATCCATATTGTATATTTCAAATAGAAGATGAAATTATAAAAGGGGTAGAGTTTAATCAAGAATTATTTGATGATAACTTAAAAAGAAGTGGATATTTTGTAATAGTTTCATCGCTTGATGAAGAACCATCAAAAATAATAGATGAATATAGAAATAGAGACTCAACAAAAAATGTTTTAGAACATTAAAAACAGATTTAGGAGTATCAAAATTAGGAGTACAAAGTGATCAAAATTTACGTTCAAAAGTATTTATATCATTTGTAGCAAGTATTATAAGGAATCATATATTAAAATATCTATTCAAACTAAAGAAAATAAATAAAAAAGATTGTTGGTAAAATACATCAATAAGAGTATTATCAAAAATAGAAGCAACAAGATTACCCAATAAATCACATATGGTGTTATATCAGTTAACAAAACATCAAAAAGAAATAATAAAAGCTTGTGGAGTAAAATTATCTAGAATTAATAAAAATTATCCTGGTTTTTAGTGTCGAGTAAGATGATTTTTTAAAAGTTTAGCGTATGTATAAACTATAAAAATTTCATACATTATAAGCTAGTTTTATTATATAAACTAAGAATTTTTGTTGTCATTTCCTTTAAAGTGTTAGCAAATTCAGTATCATTTAATCTATAATGAACTTCTTTACCTTTTCTAGTAGATGTTATTATCTTTGATTGTTTTAAAAATCTAAGATGAAAAGAAACTAGTGGAGAAGAGATATTAACAATTTTAGCAATATTAAAAACACATTCTTCAGAATGGCATAATATCCAAAATATTTGTAATCTAGTTGGATCATTTAATAATTGAAATAATATACTAGTTTCTTCAAAACTTAATTTTGAAGGCATATTATTTATAACGAATTCTGTATTAGATGAATCGGTTTTATGTACATGTAATTTTTCACTCATTTTATTAATCCTCAAAAGTGTTTAACTTATTTTTAGCGTATGTTTCAAAAGACATATTATTACTACCACCATTTTCAATGTCCTTATTTGAATATACAAATTGGTCATTAAACTCTTTAAATCTATTAACATCTAAATATTTTTCTGCATATTCTTTACATAACTCCATATATCTATTTCTATACTCCTCAATAACAGGATAGTTACTCGCGTATTCTACATCTTGTCCTTCTGGGGCAACTAATATTGTTCTCCATAATAATGGATTTTTTTGCCATATTCTATTACCAAGATTTTGTTTAGTTGTATAACAAGGAGTATTAGATAAATCAATTGCCCAATCTTTTAATATACCTAAGCATCTATCATAATCATATGGTATAAATATCGCTTTATTAGTCTTTGATTCAAAATAAATATAGTAATTATTATAATTATTTCTCATATCATCAGGATTACCAAGTACCCATGATATTGCTTCAAATTTTAATAATAAATCGATATCTACTAAACTATCTAATGTTTGTTTAAATGTTAAAGAATCACTTTTATCATTATTTAAAACAGTAATTAAATTAGTTAGTAAAGAATGATCTGCGATTTTTTTATTAGTTTTTAAATCATATGAAGGAGAATAAGATGTAGTTTCAATACCGATTCTATTAATCGAATCATACGTTAAGTCTGCAGGTCCAGAAGATGTATAACAAGATTTATATAAATTACCTAATGATGATTCATCATCAAATCTTCTACTAATAAATTCATCATCAATACATTCTTGTAATTCATAATTATAAGAATATGAATCATTATCAGTACTAACATTTACTTTAACTAAATTATTTTTTAATACAGGAAGTCCAATATCTTCAAAACAATTATATGCATATATTTGTTTAGTAAAAGTATTATCTTCATTTTTGTTATATTTAAGATCAAATTTTTTAGCATCACCAATTCTTCTTTTTTTTCTATTATTTCTTTCTTCAGTAGAAGAGTATGTTTTTATATAGTAATCATTATCTTCTTCGCTATCAAATGTTTGATTGACTGATATTTTAAAATGAACTTGAGCATTTAAATTGCCATTTTCATCAACAAAATTAGGATTTTTAGAAGTATTGCCTTTCATTCTCACACCAACTTCAGGGAAGAAATATGTAATATCATTCATTACAATTTCCATATCACATGGATGATACATATCACATTTATTAGAATCAGAAGAATACTTTGCTAATTTATAAATTACTTCATTAGTAAACTTTAAAGAAATCCTAATATTTGATGTATATGAAAAAAAGTTATTATAAAAATAATTTTGATTTAAATCAGAATATTTTTCTATTCTTTGATAAGGAGATAAATTTATACTTTCACTTGAATTTTCACTACTAATTGAATTTGAAAATTCATTACTACTTTCTAATTCTTCATTACTTGATTTATTATCACTTATTGAAATTAAATCACTTGATAAATCAATTGATTCATTAGATGATAAATTTTCATTTGAATTATTATTATAGCTCGATGATGTATTTATATTAATGTTACATGAGCATAATAGTATACTAGATAATACTAATAAGTAATTTTTTTTCATAAAAAAATATCTCCTTCATTTGTTTTATTTTATAAAAAATAAATAAAAAAAACAATGTTATATGATAATTAATTTTAATGAAATTATAAGCTGTAATTAAC
>CAYVZF010000029.1:8511-11089 GCA_964456095.1 uncultured Erysipelotrichaceae bacterium | reverse complement strand
TAATTAACAAACAAATTTATATAAAAATGATGGCTATCAGTTAGCCATCATTAATAATTAAAATCAATATAATTTATTCTCTTAATGCTTTTGTATCGATTTCTTCTTTAATTAATTTAATAAATTCATCGATACTAACATTAACTTGTTCTGATTTAGAAAAGCATCTATAAGTTAACGTATTATTTGCTAATTCATCTTCACCAACTACAAGTGTATATGGTATTTTTTGCATTTGAGAATCTCTTAATCTATAACCTAACTTTTCATTACGATTATCGATTTCGCATCTAATACCTAATTCTTCTAATTTTGAAGCTACTTTCTTACAATATTCATTTTGTTCATCTGTTGCAACTGGTAATAATCTTACTTGAATAGGAGCAAGCCATGTAGGGAATGCACCTGCAAAATGTTCTGTTAAAATAGCTAAGAATCTTTCAATAGAACCATAAATAGCTCTATGTAACATTACAGGACGAACTTTCTCACCATTTTCATCAATATAAGTTAAATCAAATCTTTCTGGTAAATTCATATCTAATTGAATAGTGCCACATTGCCAAATTCTATTCATAGAGTCTCTTAATTTAAAATCTAGTTTAGGTCCATAGAATGCACCATCACCTTCATTAATAATGAATTTTTTACCAGAAGCGATACAAGCATCTGCAAGAGCTTTTTCAGATTCATTCCAAATCTCAATATCACCGATATATTTATTTTCAGGTCTTGTTGATAATTCAATATGATAATCAAGACCAAAGATAGAATATAATTTATCAAATAAGTTAAGTAATGTTACAACTTCTTCTTGGATTTGATCTTTTCTAATAAATATATGAGCATCATCTTGAGTAAATGTTCTTACTCTAAATAAACCATTAAGTGCACCACTTGCTTCATGTCTATGAACTAAACCTAATTCACCGACTCTTAAAGGGAAGTCTCTATAAGAATGTAAAGAATTCTTATAAACAAGCATTCCACCTGGACAGTTCATTGGTTTAATAGCAAACTCTTTATCATCGACATGTGTAATATACATATTATCTTTATAATTTGACCAGTGTCCTGAAGTTTCCCATAATTCCTTTGATAACATAATAGGAGTTGAAATAACTACATAACCATTTTCTTTATGAATTTTTAACCAGAAATCTTCAAGAGTACGTCTTAAAGTATATCCTTTAGGTAACCAAAATGGTAATCCTGGACCATAATCAGAAAGCATAAATAAACCAAGTTCTTTTCCTAATTTTCTATGATCTCTTTTTTTACGTTCTTCTAAAATATTAAGATGATTTTTTAATTCATCTTGATTCCAAAATGATGTTCCATAGATTCTAGTTAATTGCTTACTATTTACATCACCTCTCCAATATGCACCAGCAACAGATAGTAACTTAAAGTTTTTAATAGGGGCAACTTTTTCAATATGAGGTCCTGCACATAAATCAACAAAATCACCTTGTCTATAAATAGTTATTTCACCATCAATACCATTAATTAGTTCGACTTTATATTCATTGTCTTTAAATATTTCAAGTGCTTGTTCCTTAGTAACAACTTCACGAGTAATATTGATTCCAGATGCTGCTATTTTAAGCATTTCTTTTTCTATAGCTTTAAAATTAGTTTCATTAATAACTTCATCACCAAAATCAATATCATAATAGAATCCTTCTTCAATAGAAGGACCAAATCCAAACTTAGCATTAGGATATAAATGAGAAACCGCATGCGCTAATAAGTGACTTGTAGAATGATTTAAGATGTCATAACTCTTTTCATCACCTTGTAAAATTAATTCAAATTCACCTTCTTCACTTACTATATCTCTTAAATCATGTAGTGTTCCATTTAAAATGAATCCTACTGCTTTTTTAGAAAGAGAAATAGAAATAAGTTTGGCTACATCAAATCCATTAAGATTCTCATTAATACTTAATACTTTTCCATCTTTTAATTTTAGTTCCATATGTATTAGCTCCTTTAATAATTATGGCGTTTAAACAATAAAAAAACGCCCACATAAGGACGTAAATAACGCGGTACCACCTTATTTCATAGATTAATCTATGCACTCAATTTATTACTCTTAACGCAAGTAGACGCTTAATTACTTAAGTAGCTCCAAAGTGGTATCATTAGGGTTGTTGAATATATTTCACCATCAATATTCTCTCTAAAATTTCCTAAGACGTGTCTTTTTCGTCGCTAGATATATTATTAGTAAATAAAAAAATAAAATCAACAAAAATATAATAAAAAAAAAAATCAATCATTAAGCAATTATATTTGAAATATTATTAATATATATTAATAAAGAAAAATTATTGACAAAAAAAAATGTAAGCGTTAACATTTTCTTGTAAAAAGTTGTATATCTTAGTAATGGATTAATTAAAGTAGGTAATATTAATCTAAGACTAATAGATATTCTTTTACTTTGACAATAATGTCAAATAATGTTTTTTATAAGGAGGGAATAATGAAAAACAAATTTAAAAAAAGCTTGTTTTTATTATCTTCAGTAATGATGCTATCCGTTGGAGTTGGTATTGTTAATGGATAT
>CAYVZF010000029.1:0-8411 GCA_964456095.1 uncultured Erysipelotrichaceae bacterium | reverse complement strand
TTTATTATCTTCAGTAATGATGCTATCCGTTGGAGTTGGTATTGTTAATGGATATAATAATGACAAAGTAGATGTTGTTGATGCTGCAACTACTTATACCGAAACTACTTTTCAAGCTGGAAGATTGTTAATAACAACAACCTATAATAGTTCAAATTATTATTTACCAACAACGAAAAGTACAAATAAAGCTCCAACTGCAACATCATTTACAAATGTAAACGATATTTCAGAAGATAATTTATGGACTGTTACTGCAAATGGCTCTAATTGGTACATTCAAAATTCAGATGGTGATTATCTATATGCAGGATCTTCTAATAATAGTGTCAGAGTTGGATCGACTCAATATGAGTGGACATATGATTCTACAAATAATTATTTTAAAGGTTCAACAAGTCGTTACTTAGGTATATATAATGGTGCTGATTGGCGTAGTTATAATACCGTTAATGCAAGTAATTATAAAGAAAGTAGTACTGCATTTGTATTCTACACAATTCCTAGTGTTGATGATGGAAAATATACAGTAAAGTTTAACGCTGGTGATGGTATCTATGATGCTGAAGATTTAACTTACGATGATGGAACTACTAATAATGTAACTTTACCTACAAATGTTACAAATAAGTATTCAAATTATATTAATGAAACAATTACTTTTGATGGTTTCTATGATAATAATGAAAATGTTTATGAACCAGGTGATGCAGTAGAAGTTACAACTGATATTCAATTTACTCCAAAGTTTACATATCCTTCTATTGCAACTTTAAATGATGTTTCTTCTGCAAAATCAATTGCAACTACAACTGGTGAAACTAATTCACCATTTAAATGTCAATTAACTGGAGAAGTTAAATCAATCGATACTGTTTATAATAATCAATATTCAAATATTACTATCACTTTAACAGATGGTGAAAATGATATAAGCTGTTATAGATTAGCAGGTGGTGAAAATTTAGCAGTTAATGATGAAATTACTGTTACTGGTTATATTGTTAATCAATGGGGAAATACTCCACAATTTGTTGCAGGTACTACTTATGAATATGTTAATAATGGTACATTAGAAACACCTACAGTTTCTTATAATGCTGAAACTAACGTAATTGAATGGAATGCTGTAACAGGCGCAACAGGATATACTATTTATATTCTTGATGGTGAAGGTAATGAGTTTGTTAATAAAACAGTAACAACTACAAGTTATGATACTTCAACATTTGGTAATGATACATATACTGTAACAGTTAAAGCACTTGGTAATAATAATTATGCTGATAGTGCTGAAGCAGATTTAGAATTCACAATTTCTAAAACCGCGGCAGATCAATTATCTGTAGTTAATACAGTTTCTTCATTAGGATTTAAATATACTACAAGTACTAGTGGTGAAGATACAAGTGCTACTGAAACAATTGATTTTACAACAAAAGGATATGCAAATGCAAAAGAAGTTACAACTGAGACATCTGGTGATATTACTGTAACTTTTGATAAGGGATCAAATAGTAATACTCCTAAATATTATACTACTGGTTCAGCAGTTCGTGTATATGGTGGTAATACTGTAACGGTTTCATCTAGTTCGGAAAATATTAAAAAAATTGCTATTACATTTGGTGAAAGTGATGGAACAAATACAATTAGTGTTGATTCTGGAGAATATGCTGATGGCGTATGGACTGGTGATGCTAGTAGTGTTAAATTTACTATTGATGGAACTTCTGGAAATAGAAGATTTGTGGCTATTGATGTTACATATGGTAATTCTGCTACAACTACATATTCATTTACAAATGTAAAAGTACGTTTCATGGCAACAGTTTCAAAAGAAATTTATGAATCATTAACAATCACATCTGCTGGATTTGAAATTGAAGCAGAAGGATATAGTGATAAATTAATCGCAAATAATTGTCCATTTGATACAGATGATAATGGAGACTACTACATTATTGCTTCTGTAAATGTTCCAGAAGCAATGTATTCTGTTGCATTAAGAGCAAAAGCATTCTTTGTTGTTGATGGAACTACAGTTTATGGACAAGTTTCAACTGCATATTCTGTAAATACAATTACAGATGCTTATTTAGCAGATAGTGTTTATAATACTTTAAGTGAAGAATCACAAAAAGTTATTAAAGCATTTGATGCTCAATTAGCTTAGTTAAAGGAGGATTAAAGTATGAAAAAATATATTTCACCAATTATTGATTTTGAAGTAATTGAATGCGAAGGTATAATGGATATAGCATCACAATCTCCTTTTACTACAGAGCACGCTAATGAATTGAATTTAGATTGGAATTTCGGTACTCAAAACGGAATGAAGTTTTAATTAAATTATTTAGGAGATGTAATGAGAGTTACATCTCCTTTATTTAAAAATATAAGTGAAAGAATTATGAAAAGAATATCTAAATTATTAATATTATTACCGATTGGTTTACTTGTTTCATGTGTAGAAGTAATAGAGCCATCTATATCTTTATCAGATAATGAAATTAGTTCATCTTTTATTGATGATAATTCATCATCAAATATAGAATCTAATAATAGTATTGAATCAAATAATATGATATCAAGTGATTATGTTATAAATAGTATTAATGAAGTTAGTTCTGATTTTAAAGAATCAAGTGAACAAGTTTCATCAAATAAAGATATATCAAATGAATTAAGTTCTTTAAGTGAAGAAGTATCAAGTGAACTATCTTCTTATTATTCAAGTGAATTAAGTGAACTTGCTTCCTCTTCTTCTAGTGAAGAAATTTCAAGTGAAGAATTAATTAGTAGTGATTTATCAAGTGATGAAATTAAAGAATCAAATTCATCTGATAGTGAGCATTGGCTTCCTTGGCTTCCATAGTATTTATATAATTATGGTTAATAATATTTAATATAACTTCTAGTAGAATATAACTATTGGAAGTTTTTTTAATATAAATATTAAAAAGACATTTATCTTATTGTAAAAAAATAATTTTAAACTTAAAATAATTATTGACTACGTTTTAGGAGGTTTTTTTATGCTTAATAGAATAAAAGAAATATGTGATAAAGCACTTAAAGAGATTAGTGAAGTTAAAGATAATGAATCATTATCTAAATTACAATTAACATATTTATCAAAGAAAAGTGAATTATTATCATTCATGTCAAATATGAAGAATTTACAAGGTGAAGAAAGAGCTAAGTTTGGTCAATTAATTAATAATGTTAAACTATCTATTTCTAATGCAATAGAGGAAAAAAGAAAAGAATTTGATAGAATTGAACTTGATAAGAAATTAAATAGTGAAGTTCTAGATATTACTTTACCTGGTAATAATTATGAAAAAGGAACAAAACATTTATTTCAACGTGTTATAGATGAAGTAAGTGATATATTTATCGGTATGGGGTATGAAATTGCAGAAGGTCCAGAAGTTGAATCAGATCATTTTAATTTTGAATTATTAAATGTACCTAAAGATCATCCTGCACGTGATATGCAAGATTCATTTTTTATTGATGATAATCATTTAATGCGTTCTCAAACATCTCCTGTACAAGCTCACGTAATGCTTAATGCAAAAGGAGTAGGGCCTATTAAGATTATATCTCCTGGTAAAGTATATAGAAGAGATGATGATGCAACTCACTCACATCAATTTGGTCAAATAGAGGGTCTTGTTATAGATGAACATATATCAATGTCTAATTTAATGGGTACATTAGATTTATTTGCTAAAAAAATGTTTGGTGAAAAACGAGAAATAAGAATGAGACCTTCTTATTTCCCATTTACTGAACCTAGTGTTGAAGTAGATATATCTTGTTTTGAATGTGGTGGTAAAGGATGTTCATTATGTAAAGGAAGTGGCTGGATTGAAATTCTTGGTGCGGGTATGGTTCATCCTAATGTTTTATCAATGTGTGGATTTGATACTAAGAAATATCAAGGATTTGCTTTTGGTATAGGTATTGAACGTGTTGCAATGTTAAGATATGGTATCGATGACATTCGTAAGTTTTATAATAATGATTTAAGGTTTAATAATCAATTCCATAAGGAGTAAAGAATATGAAAGTAAGTTTAAAATTATTATCACAATTTGTTGATTTAAGTGATTTATCAGTAGATGAAATAGTTCATAGATTAACATTTACAGGTTTAGAAGTTGAAGGTGTATATCAAGTTGCTAAAGCTTCTAATCTTGTTATTAGTCAAATATTAGAGGTTAATGATCATCCTGATTCAGATCATCTACATATTTTAAAAGTAGATGAAGGTGAAAAATACGGAATAGAACAAATCGTATGTGGAGCAAAAAACGTAAGAGTTGGACTTAAAGTAATTGTTGCTAGAATTGGTGCTAAATTAGGATTTGATGATTTTGAAATCAAACCAAGTGTTATTCGTGGAGTTAATTCTAATGGAATGTGTTGTTCATTAAGCGAACTAGGTGTTGATAAATCTTTATTAAGTGAATATCAATTAAGCGGTATTGAAGAACTAGATGATTCTGCTTCTGTTGGTAATGAAAACGTTTTAGAATACTTAGGCTTAGATGACGTTATTATTGATATTAATGTTCTTGCTAATAGATCAGATGTATTATCGCTTTATTCATTAGCTAAAGAAGTTGGCGCGGTATTAAATAGAAAAGTTAATATTCCTTCATATAAAATTGAATCAAATAAAAAGTCATCATATAGTGTTTCATCTACATCATCTAATTGTAAGCAATTTGCTTTAAGATGTGCTTATGGTATTAATGTAAAAGAATCACCTGAATTATTAAAAAATGCTTTAAGAAGTGTTGGTATTAGATCAATTAATAATATCGTTGATATTGGTAATTATGCAATGATATTAACAGGAAGACCGATTCATATATATGATATAGATAAAATCAATTCTAAAGAATTTGTTGTTAGAGATGATTTAGAAGGTGATTTTGTCGCACTTGATAATAATACATATAAAATGGAAAAAGGTGATTTAATTGTAACAGATGGTAATAATCCATTATGTTATGCAGGTATTATGGGTTCTAATTTATGCTCAGTAGATGAAAATACTAAAAATATTGCTATTGAAGTAGCTACATTTACACCTGCTAGAATTAGAAGAACATCATCAAGAATCGGTTTATCAAGTGATTCATCACAAAGATTTATTAAAGGTATTAATCCAAGTAACGAAGAAGAAACTATTGAATTAATATCATATTTATTAAAAGAATATGCTTCTTGTTCATCTTTTGAAGAAATAATTAAATATGATGTTAGAGAAAAAGAAAATAATAAAATTAATTGTTCATATTCATATATTAATCATAGATTAGGTACAGATATATCAAGTGATGAAATGGATAAAACATTTAATTCATTAGGTATTGAAATAAAAAGATTAGATGATGATTCATTTGAAGCTTTAATTCCTCCACATAGAATTGATTTAAAAATTGATGCTGATTTATCTGAAGAAATATTTAGAACAATTGGTTTAGATAAAATTAATCCTATATTACCTAATTCTAAAATGACTGTTGGTAAATTAAATGAATTCCAAAGAAGAAAAAGAATTATTAGAGAGCACTTAATATCAAGAGGATTAACTGAAGTATTAACATATACATTATTAGATCCAAAAAGTGCTGAAGAATTAGTATCGTTATCAAGTAATGATACATGCTATAAAATTATAAATCCTATGACAGTTGATCATAGTGTAGTAAGAAAATCAGTATTAAGATCTTTAGTTAATGTATTATCATATAATAATGCTCATCAAATAGATGATGTAGCTATATTTGAAACAACATCAATTGAAACAATAGAAAACACTTATACTAGTTTAGGTATTTTATTAAGCGGTAATAAATCTATACAAGGATCATTACAAGTAAAACCATATGATTTTTATGATATCGCTGGTTTATTTACATCTATTTTAAATATATTAGATATTAAACAAAATAGAATACGTATATGTAGATCAGAATCTAGTTTCTATCATCCAGGTAGAAGTGTAGATGTTTATATTGGAAAAAATAAAGTATGTTCTTATGGTGAATTACATCCTAGTGTAATTAAAGAATTAGGTATACATAAAACATATTCATTAGAAATGAATTTAAATGCATTCTTAGACTTAAAAACATCACAATTAAAGATGAATCAAATATCTAAATTCCCATCTGTAAAAAGAGATTATGCATTTATTTGTAAAGAAGATATATCTTATGAATCAATATTAAATACTATTAAAAAGAATTCATCGGGAATAATTATTAATCAAGAAGTTTTCGATGTTTATGTTGGTGAACATGTAGCAAAAGGATTTAAATCAATTGCTTTAAGATTAACATATTCTTCTTTAGAACATACATTAAAAGAAAATGAAATTAATGAAGCAGAAAATAAAGTTATTAAAGCTATTTCTTCATTAGGATTAGAATTAAGGAAGTAAAATATATGAAAGTTGTCGAACCAAGTTTTAGTGAAATAAAAGAAACATCACTAATGAAAAAAATCGAACTTGCTGGTAGAACATGTTATAAATCAGAAAATTTAATTACAGAGAATTCCGCGACTGAATTTACTAAAAGAATAATGTCATATAATCATGGTTCGGTGTTAGAACATGCATATTTAGTTTTTAAAGTTGATTATGATTTATATTTAAAAGTAAAAGAAGCAAATTATAAATTTATAAATGTATCTAATATAACTTATCCTATAGTTTCATTTAATTTTAGAGCTATTTATAATTTATATTTAACAAATGATGATGAATGTTTAATTCCTTTTTATGCTTATTTAGAAAAAGAATATCCTGATTTATTTAATAATAAATATGATTCAAATATTAATATTACGTTTTTAAATAAAGATGATATTTTAAAACTTACCGAAGAAGAAAAAGATATTCATTTATATATAACAATTAAGTTAGTTACAGATCGTGGTGTTACTCATGAACTTGTTAGACATCGTCTAGCATCATATTCACAAGAATCAACTAGATATTGTAATTATTCTAAAGATAAATTCTCTCATGAATTAACATTTGTTGAAACATATGGTATGAATGAAGAAACAAAAAAAATATGGAAAGATGCGTTAATTAATGCAGAAAATTCATATTTCAAAATGCTAGAAAGCGGTGCAAAACCTGAAACAGCAAGATCTGTTTTGCCTAATTCATTAAAAACAGAAATAGTTGTAAGTGCTTCATTAAATGAATGGAAAATAATTTTTGATTTAAGATGTCATCCTACCGCGCATCCTGATATTAGATTATTAATGGTAGGTGTAAAAGAATACTTTAAGGAAAATAAATACTTATGATAATAGATTTGATTAATTTAAAATCTTCTAAAAATATTACTTTAGAAGAAGATGTTACATTAAATGAAGATGATAAAAAAAAGATAGATATTTTAAAAGATATAATCGATTTAAAAGCAATAGTTAAAGTAGAATTAATTCATCCTTATTTAATGATTAAATTAAATATTAAAGGTAAATTAGTTTTATATTCAACTAGGTCATTAAAAGAAGTTCCATATGATTTAGATGAAAGTGAAGAATTCACTTTCTTACTAGAGGATATTAAAAATAATGATGATGATATAGAAATAATTAAAGGTAATACATTAGATTTATATCCATATATTTATATGTTGCTTGTATCATCTATTCCTATGAAAATAGTATTAGATGATGATAAGGAATATTTATCTGGCGATTCATGGGAATTAATAACAGAAGATGAATATAATAAAAGAAAGAAAGAACCTAATAGTGAATTTGAAAAATTAAAAGATTTCTTTGATGAATAGATAGTAAAATATAATTAATGTTTAAATAAAAGTAATTGTTCGTTAAGTTAATATAACTTATTTTTTGAACAATTATTTTTAATTTATTAGTGCTAGTCAAATATTTAGTTTTTTAAAAAATAAATAATAATTCTACTTATAATTTAAATATGAATTATAGGAAGGATTATTATGAAAAGTAAATACGAAGGAATATTAAAAAAATATTTACAAAGTGGATTAGCATTAAAGGAATACTGTAAATTTAATAATTTAAATTTACAAGGCGTTGTACAATTGAAAAAGAGGTCATTTATGGACGAAAAAATGAAAAAATCAAATATGATCATTTACACACCAGAAGATGGATTGACAAAAATTGAAACCACCTTTGATACGGATACAGTCTGGCTTTTCATCGACCAGATGTCGGAGTTGTTCCAACGGGACAATCCACGATTTCTAGACACATCAAGAATATCTTTACAGAAGGTGAATTGCAACGCAATACAGTTGTTGCAAATTTTGCAACAACTGCTTCCGATGGTAAAACTTATCAGGTGGATTATTACAATCTAGATGTTATAA
>CAYVZF010000028.1:3080-16952 GCA_964456095.1 uncultured Erysipelotrichaceae bacterium | reverse complement strand
AATTCTTTAAAGATTGATACAAAAATAAAAATAAATTATGATATAGAAATAAAAGGAGTTTAAGCTATGACCTCAAAAAATATCACAATTCAAGATTTTGCAAATCATTTTGGATTATTATGTATTTCTGGCGATATTAATTCGATGAAAAGGCCAATAAAAGAAGTTTCAGTTAATAGGCCAGGTCTCGAATTAGCGGGTTTCTTTGATTATCCTCGTTCTAAAAGAATAATTTTCTTAGGAAACAAAGAAATGAAATACATTTCAACAATGAGTGAAGATGCAATGATTAAGGCATTTGAATTTCTATTAAATGATACTTGTCCAGGACTTGTTATTTGTCAAGGTCATAAATGTCCACCTCTTTTATTAGAAATGGCAATAGAAAGGAACTTCCCTATATTTTTATCAAATAGACAAACAAATGATTTAAATATGGATACAGTTATATATCTTTACGATGCTTTAGCACCATCAACATCTATACATGCATCACTAGTTGAAATGTATTCATCAGGTGTATTAATTCTAGGTGAATCAGGAATCGGTAAATCAGAAGTAACTTTAGAATTAATCAAAAAGGGACATAATTTAGTTTCAGATGATAGAGTTAATATTTCTTCCATTCGTGGGAAATTATATGGAGAAGCACCAGAATTACTAGTTGGAATGATGGAAGTAAGAGGTATTGGTATTGTAGACGTAACAAGAATGTTTGGCATTAATACACTTGTAAAAAGAAGTGAAATATCATTTGCAATAAAACTTGTAAAACTCGAGCATGGTAATCAATTAGAAAGAATTGGAAAACAAGTTCAATATTTAGAAGTAATCAATCAAAAAATACCAATGATTACAATCCCAGTCTTTCCAGGACGTTCTGTTGCTGAACTTGTTGAAGTTGCAGTCACAAATTTAAAATTAAAGCAATTCGGATATGATTCATCATTTGAATTTGAAAATAGATTAAACGAATTAATAGCAAAGAAAAAAGGAGACAAATAAGATATGGATTTTGTAAAAAATGGTGGAGCACCATTACCAGTTGGGTTTAAAATATTTGGATTTGAAATTAGATTTTATGCATTATTTATATTAGGAGCTGCGATTCTTGCATACTTTCTTGCAAAACGTTATTTAAAAAAAGAAGGATTTGAAGATATATCTTTCTTAGAAAATACATTTTATATCGCATTCCCTGCAGGAATTATAGGTGCAAGAATTTGGTATGTAATTTGTGAATGGAATACAAGTTTCTCAAATCAACCATGGTATAAAGTCTTCGCTATATGGGAAGGTGGACTTGCAATTCATGGAGGAGTATTTCTTGGTATAGCAGTGGGTATGTTATATGTTATGCATAAAAAACCTCATTATAATGTTTTAAAAGTTGCAAGTGCAATTGTACCAATAATATTATTATCGCAAGCAATAGGAAGATTTGGAAACTTTTTCAATTGTGAAGTATATGGTGGATGTATAGATAGAGATTCTATATGGTTACCAGAGATAATAAAAGATCAATTAATGTACAATTCAAATGGTATTAAAGCATGTGCTGAAGGCCAAATAGTAACACCTTTATTTTTAATCGAAGGAATAATTAATCTTACAGGATTTTTTATAATCATGTACGGAGTAAGACTTGGTTTAAAAAAATATATTAAAAATGGTGATTTAATTGGATTATATTTTGTTTGGTATGGTACAGTAAGAGCAATTCTTGAACCATTAAGAGATGAACAATTTCAAATGAGTAATTATTTAATTTCTGTTTGGACATCTATATTTTTCATTATATTTGGTATTGCAATTATTGTTTTATGCCATGTATTTAGCGACAAAATTGATACATATTATGCAAAAAAACAAGAAGAATATGAAAAAAATTTATTATTAGAAACAACAAATAACAATATTGAATCAGAAGGTATAAATGAAGAAAAATAAAGTAATTTTATTTGATTTGGATGGCACTCTTCTTGATACAGATATGTTAATCATTAGATCATATATGCATTTATTTGATACATATCGCCCAGATTATAAATTAAAAGTAGAAGAATTATTATCATTTTTAGGTCCAGTATTAAAAGATGTCTTTCCTAAATATTTTAAAGAAGATTTTAATACATTACTAAAAACATATCATGGATATTCTAGAAAAAATATTAATAGATTTGTAACACTTTATGATGGCGTTATAGAAATGCTTAAAACATTTAAAGAAAATAATATTAAACTAGGTATTGTTACAAATAGATTCAAGTACAGCGTCTTAGAAGTTATTGAACCATTTGATATTAAAAAATATTTTGATGTTATTATTACATTAGATGATGTCACAAGTGGAAAACCAAATCCAAAAGGCATTTTAAAAGCAATAGAATTATTAAAATGTAAAAAAGAAAATGTTTTATTTATTGGTGATAATAGTTCAGATTTAACTGCAGGAAAAAACGCAGGTGTAAAAGTTGGATTAGTTTCTTGGAAAATAGGAACAAATAATGAAACTTTAAATCCAGACATATTAATAAAATCATATAATGAATTCTTAAAAGGAGTTATAGATGGTAAATACTAGTGTAATTATTATTGGCGCAGGTCCATCAGGAATAACTGCAGCAATATATTTAAAAAGAGCAAACATTCCTTTTATTTTAATAGAAAAAAGTATTCCTGGAGGAAAAATCGCCTTAACATCAATTATTGAAAATTATCCTGGATATGATAGCATAGAAGGCGTTGATTTAGCTTTAAATATAAAGAAACAATTAAAACATAATAATATAGAAATCAATTTTGATAACATAAATGAAATAACAAAAGACGATGACATATTTATTGTAAAAGGTGATTTTGAAACATATAAAGCAAAATATATTATCATTGCAACAGGAACAAAAGAAAAAAAATTAGACATAGATAAAGAAGATAAGTTCTATGGAAAAGGTCTATCATTCTGTGCTATATGCGATGGTAGTTTATATAAAAATAAAGATGTTGCAGTTATAGGTGGAGGAAATTCCGCATTAGAAGAAGCTATATATTTATCCTCTATTTGTAATAAAGTATACTTAATTCATCGTAGAGACGAATTTAGAGGTGATGATATATTAGTTCAAAAGATTAAAAAAATTAATAATATTCATACATTAACGCCTTATATACCTATTTCTTTAATAGGAGAAACAACTATAGATGGATTAATAATTAAAAATAATGAATCTAATAAGCAAAAAGAATTAAAAGTATCAGGAATATTCATTTATATAGGTAATGTAGCAAATTCTGATTTTATTAAACTAGATGCTAAAAAAGAAAATGGTTATTTAATAACAAACGAAGATATGTTAACATCTATAAAAGGACTATACGCAATTGGTGATATTAGAAAGAAAAAAATAAGACAAATAGTTACCGCGGTTAATGATGGTGCAATTGCAGCACTTGCAATTGAAAAAGAAATAAATAATAATTAAATTAATCACAATATATGTGTTATTATTAATATATGAGGTGAATAATAATATGTTAGAAATACTTTTGTTATCTATTATTTTAATTATATTAATAGTAATACTTTTTATTTTAATTAAATTTACTAAAACAAATAAAAGTAAAAAAGAAGTATCAAATATTAATAATGATATAATTGTTGAGATAAAAACAAACTATATAAAAATCGAAGAAAAAATATATAGTTTAGAAAAACAAATTGAAAAAATAAATTCATTAAATAATGAAAATAAAGATAAAATTATAGATTTATTACATAGCAATCATATAAATCTTATTAAATCTAATGAAAATAGTAATGAAAGGATATTATTATTAATCAAAGAGAGTCTAAAAGATTTTTCATTTAATGTAACTGATAAAATAACAAATATACAAACTATTACTGATAAAAACTTACAAGAAATCAAAAAAAACGTTGATGAAAAATTAGAAAAAACATTAGATAATAGATTAAAACAATCTTTTAATAATGTTATTTCACAAATATCAAGCGTAGATAAAGCTATTGGTGAAATAAAAGGTCTAGCAAGCGATGTTGGATCATTAAAAAATGTATTAACAAATGTTAAAACGAAAGGAATAATAGGTGAAGTAATTTTAAGTAACATTATTAAAGAAGTCTTAACAAAAGAACAATATGAAGAAAATTTTGCAACAAAGAAAAACTCATCTGAAAGAGTAGAATTTGCAGTTAAAATTATAACAGCGGAGAATAATTATGTATATCTTCCTATCGATTCAAAATTCCCATTAGAATCATATAATAAAATAAAAGATGGAATCGAAAAAGCTGATATTAATATGGTAGAAAACGCAAGAAAAGAATTAAAAAATAAAATTAAAATATTTGCAAAAGATATTAATAATAAATATATAGATGTACCTAATACAACCGACTTTGCAATTATGTTTCTTCCAATTGAAGGATTATATATAGAAGTATTAGAAATGGGATTATTTGAAGAAATTCAAAGAGAATATAAAGTAAATATTGTAGGTCCATCAACTCTACTAGCTTTATTAAATGCTTTACAAATGGGATTTAAATCATATGCAATACAAAAAAGAAGTTCAGAAGTATTCACTCTACTAGAAGCGGTTAAAGCAGAATTCGATACATTCTCTGATGTTTTAATAAAAACACAAAAGAAATTTAATGAAGCAAATGATGAATTAGATAAACTAGTAGGAACAAGAACTAGAAAGATACAAAGCAAATTAAGAGATTTTTCTTCAATAGATATAAATAAAGCAGAAGAAATATTAGAAATTAAATAGAAAGAGAAATATTATGTTAATAAGATTATTAGAAAAAAAAGACAAACAGAATGTTTTAGAAATGATGAGAGTATTTTATAATTCAGATGCTGTTTATACAAATGGTTCAGAAGAAATATTTAATAATGATATAGATAACTGTATTAATGAAAATCCTTATTTAGAAGGATATGTTTTTGAAGATAATGGAATAATTCTTGGCTATGCAATGTTAGCAAAAAGTTTTTCAACAGAATTTGGAAAAAAATGCATATGGATTGAAGATTTATATATTAAAGAAGAATTTCGTGGATTAGGAATTGGAACTAGTTTTTTTAAATACATTGATGAAAAATATAAAGATTCATTATTCCGCTTAGAAGTCGAATTAGAAAATACAAGGGCTATAAATGTATACAAAAAAAGTGGATTTGACAGACTTCCATATGTTGAAATGAAAAAAATAATTATTAATAAATAGTTAAAAGTCATTTAAATTAAATTTTACAAAACTTTCGCAGTTTTATAGAAAAATTAAAAATAATATTTTCAATATAATAAAAAAACGGCATGTTTTAGCCGTTTTTTAATTATATATAAAGATAAAAGAGTATATAAAAAATGTAGCCAATTTAGTTTCTTTTTAAGAATAAATGAAGAAAAATAACAGCAATTTTTACATAAAAACTTTACTAAATCAAAACAATAATTTACAAGTTTGAATAACTTCTTTATATAAAGTTAATAATAAATACGAGGGAGGATGAATATGAAAAAAATCTTATTCTCAATTACAATATTAGGAATTCTTTTTATTGCTTCTAGCTGCGGATGCCATAATAATAATACATCTTCATCAATGAATGATATTTCATCAAATGAAATATCATCTAATGAAAGTACATCATCAAGTAACGATAGTATTAGTGAAAATAGTTTAGAAGAATCTTTAGAAAGTACTCTTTCCATTAATGAATTAAGTATACAAATGAAATAACATAAAAAATATTTCTATCTTATAAAACTAATAGTTATTATAAGATAGATTTTTTTTGTAACTTAAAAGCATATAAAAAAGACTGTAGTCTTCCTAAATATTTAGGTTTCTAACAGTCTTTTAAATTTTATAATTTATAAGCAATTAGTCAGCAAGTCTTTTAAATCTTTTCCAACGTAATGCTGCATATTCTTCTGATTTAGTTAATAATTCTTCAGCGTGTTCTGGGTTAATACGAGGAAGTTGAGAGAATCTTGTTTGAGTCATAACAAAGTCTCTAAATTTACTAAAGTCAGGTTCTTTACAGTCGATTTGCATTGGGTTCTTGCCTTCTTTTTCAAGTCTTGGATCATAACGGAAGATTGGGAAGTATCCGCATTCAACAGCTTGAGCTTCTGTTTTTTGTGAATTTGCTAAACCACCTTTTAAACCATGAGCTTGGCAAGGAGAATAACAAATAATTAATGAAGGTCCATTATAACTTTCTGCTTCTTTCATCGCTTTAATAGCTTGTAATTTATTAGCACCCATAGAGATTTGAGCAACATAAACATTACCATAAGAAATAGCCATCATAGCTAAATTCTTTTTAGCTGTTTTCTTACCAGATGCTGTAAATTTAGCAATAGAACCAGTTTGTGAAGATTTTGATGATTGTCCACCAGTATTTGAATATACTTCTGTATCAAGAACTAAGATATTAACATCTTCTTCATTAGCAATTACATGGTCTAATCCACCATAGCCAATATCATATGCCCATCCATCGCCACCAACAATCCATACAGATTTATCGATTAAATCTCTTTCATAAGCTAAGACAGCTTTAACACCTTCACATTTAGATGCTTTAACTAAGCTTACTAAATTATTAACGATTGAACGAATATGATTTCTATCTTTAATATTAGCAATATAATCATCGATAACTGCTTTTAATTCATCTTCACATTCATCTCTATTTGTTGATAAGATATTAACAATTTGATCTAATTTATAATCAGTTGCAACTCTCATACCAAATCCATATTCAGCATTATCTTCGAATAATGAGTTTGCCCAAGCAATACCATTACCATCTTTATCAGTGCAGAATGGAGTAAGAGGTGTAGAACCATTATAAATTGATGAACATCCTGTAGCATTAGCAATTAACATATCTTTACCGAATAATTGAGATGCTAAACGATAATATGGTGTTTCACCACAGCCAGCACAAGCACCAGAAATTTCAACATATGGCATTAAGAATGAAGCACCTTTAACTGTCTTAACATCAAAGTAATCACTCTTATATGATACATGTTTATATAAATAATCCGCTGCAGGTTCACCAGTTTCAAATTGAGATTTAGCTTCAACCATTTCAAGAGCTTTAACAGTAATTAAGTTACCATCAGCATCTTTAACTTTCTTACCAGGACATTCTACAACACAAAGACCACATCCAACACAGTTTCTTGGAGAAACTTGGATTCTAAATTTAAGTCCTGCAACTTTTGGTCCCATTGCTGGAAGAACGTCATCACGTGTTGCTTCTGGAATACCAGCAACTTCTTCATCTGTTAATAAGAATGGTCTAATTGTTGCGTGAGGACATACAAATGCACATTGGTTACATTGAATACAATTTTCTTTCTTCCATACTGGAACTCTATCAGCGATAGATCTCTTTTCCATGAAAGTAATATCATTTCTCATTGTACCATCAAGTAATTCATATTCAGTGAATTTACTAGTTGGTAAATCATAACCATCAAGTGAACCGATAACATTGACATATGAATCAAAATATTCATCACCTGTTTTAGCATAGACTCGTGTGTTATCTAAATTCTTCCATTCATCTTTAACTTTAACTTCTACAAGTCCTTCTGAACCAGCATCAATTGCAGCATAGTTCATGTTAACGATATCTTCACCTTTTTTGTTATATGATTTATATGCAAATTTTTTCATCCAATCTTTTGCATCATCATATGGCATGATATTTTGATTTAAGAAGAAGAATGCAGATTGTAAGATAGTATTTGTTCTACGACCTAAACCAATTTTTGCCGCGATAGCATTAGCATCGATAATATAGAATTTAGCATTCTTTTCCGCTAATTGACGTTTTACACGATTTGGTAATCTTGCTTCAATTTCATCAGCAGGAATATCTGTATTAAGAAGGAAAGTACCATTTTTCTTTAAACATTTGATCATATCAAATTTATATATATATGAATCTAATGAACATGATAAGAAATCAGCATTTTCAACATAATATGTAGATCTAATTGGTGTTTTACCAAATCTTAAGTGTGAACGTGTAACTCCACCAGCTTTTCTTGAGTCATAAGCGAAATATGCTTGAGCATATTGATGAGTAGCGTCACCAATAATTTTAATTGATGATTTATTTGCTGATACTGTACCATCTGAACCTAATCCATAGAATAAGCATGATGTATAATCACCAACTAAATGGAATGAATCATCACATGGAATTGATAAATGAGTAACATCATCATTAATACCAACTGTGAAACTATTCCAATTCTTTTCAGCGTCTAAGAAATCATAAACACCTTTAATATGTTTAGGTTGTGTATCTCTTGAAGATAAACCATATCTACCACCTAAAACAACATCAATATTTCTATTCATTTGTCTTAAAGCCGCAACAACATCTAAGTATAATGGTTCACCAGTAGCGCCTGATTCTTTTGTTCTATCAAGAACAGCAATCTTTTTAACAGATGCAGGAATTACATCTACTAAATGTTTTGCAGAGAATGGACGATATAAATGTACTTTAACAAGTCCTAATTTTTCTCCATTTGCATTTAATGCATCAATAACTTCTTTAATTGTTTCAGTTACTGATCCCATTGCAATAATTACTTTTGTAGCATCATCTGCACCATAATATGTAAATGGAGCATAATGACGTCCTGTTAATTTACTAGCAGCTTCAAACATTTCTTCAGCGATTGGTAAAACAGCTTCTAAATGTTTATTTTGTGCTTCTCTACCTTGGAAATAAATATCATCATTTTCAGCACCTCCACGAGTTACAGGATGTGTATGTGGGTTTAATGCAGATGCTCTATGAGCTTCTAATTGCTCTTTATCGATAAGTTCATTCCAATGGCTATTATCAACGAATTCAACATTTTGAATTTCATGCGATGTTCTAAATCCATCAAAGAAATGAATAACTGGACTCTTTGATTTAATAGCTACTAAGTGAGCTACAGGTGCCAAATCAGCACATTCTTGAACAGAATGAGCACATATCATTGTTGCGCCTGTTTGACGACATGCATAAACGTCTTGATGATCACCAAAAATAGAAAGTGATCTTGTTGCAAGTGATCTTGCAGATACGTGTAATACTGCTGGTAAGCACTCACCGACCCACTTATAGATATTAGGAATCATAAGTAATAAGCCTTGAGAAGCAGTATATGTTGTTGACAATGCACCAGCTTGTAAAGCACCGTGAACAGTTCCAGATGCACCAGCTTCAGATTGCATTTCAACGACCTTAACTGTTGTTCCAAAACAATTCTTCATACCTTCAGAAGCGTATTGATCTACTAATTCCGCCATAGTTGAAGAAGGTGTAATTGGATAAATACTTGCTACTTCAGTAAAATTATAAGAAGCTAAAGCAGTCGCGGTATTACCATCAACAGATAAGAATTTTTTCTTGATTTCTCCCATAGATTTTAAAATCCTCCTTAATCAAATCTTTTTTATTATAAATCAATTATATAAACATTTCTATAATTTATAATTATAGTTTTAAATTCTCTTTGCTAAATCTTTTATGTACTCTTTTGTAACTTGGCCTAAATCATCTCTATCTATAGCAAAATCGATAGTGGCCCTAACAAATCCAAATTTATCACCGACATCATACCTAAGTCCTTCAAAGTTATATGCATAAACACTTTGCGAATCCATTAATGTACAAATCGCATCTGTCAATTGAATTTCTCCACCTTTTCCGGGTTTTTGTGTTTCAAGTATATCAAATATTTCAGGCGATAAAACATATCTTCCTAATACAGCAAAATTACTTGGTGCAACTTCAACTGCTGGTTTTTCAACAAAATCAGATATTTGAATTAATCTTCCATCTTCTTTACATGGTTTAACAACGCCATATTTTGAAACATCTTTTCTTGCAACTTCTTGAACACCAACGACAGAAGAAGATGTTTCTTCATATGCATTAATTAATTGTTTTAAAACAGGATCACCATTTTTATTAATAATTAAATCATCACCAAGTAATACCGCGAAAGGTTCATTACCAACGAATGACTTAGCGCATAAAACAGCATGTCCTAATCCTTTAGGTTCTTTTTGTCTTACATAAAAAACATTTGCCATATTTGCTATAGCTCTAATAGAATCTGCTTCTTTATCTTTTCCAGACATTCTTAATCTTGTTTCTAATTCAAAATTAACATCAAAATGATTTTCCATAGAATGTTTAGAACCATTAGTTATAATCAATATTTCTTCAATTCCTGACTTAACTGCTTCTTCAACAATATATTGAATAGTTGGAATATCAACAATTGGAAGCATTTCTTTTGGAAGCGATTTTGTCGCAGGTAAAAATCTAGTTCCAAGTCCTGCAGCAGGGATAATTGCTTTTCTAACTTTCATTATTAAATCCTCCAAATAAATAATACAATATTTACTATATATTTTGCAAATTATTAAATACTACTTCAATCGTAAATGTATTAATAAATCCATAGTTAACTATTTAAAAAATCTAAATTAATAAAGATAATTTTTATAGTAGCGGATGTTATAAAAAACAAATATCAATATTTAAAATAATTTTTGTTTATTGAATTTTTTTAATGTTGTATAATTTTTTTAGAAGGAGCGATATAAAATGCAAACAATTAAAGGTATTATTAACAATTCAAATGGTTTAACATCTCATCTATCAGTTGATTTGGTTTCTGAAGCTAATAAATATGAATGTGAAGTAACAATTAATGTTTTAGAAGAACAAGCAGATTTAAAATCAATAATGAATGTAATGGCATTAGTAGTTCCTAATGGTGAGAAGTTTTCTATTACATTTGATGGAAAAGACGAAGTAAAAGCGGCACATAATTTTGATATATTTTTAACAAATCACAACTTAAAATAAGCCTTAAAAGTTATTAAAACCTTTAAGGTTTTTTATTTTCTTATACTAATTTTATTATTTCCACATATATTGAATTGGTGATAAATATATGAGAGCAACAATAAAAATTAATATTAAAAATATTAAAAATAATTATTTAACAATCAAAGAAATTGCAAATAATAAGAATGTTATTGCAGTATTAAAAGATAACGCTTATGGGCACGATTTAATTCATATTTCAAAACTACTATCAGTATTAAAAGTAAATATAATTGCACTTGCAACTTTTCAAGAAGCAATATCATTAAGAAAAAACTTAATATTTACACCAATACTATTATTTGAAAGATGTTCATTTTATAGACTACTATCAAACTATAAAATCACTTTAGCTGTTCAATCATTAAACCATTTAAAAGAACTCGCATTATCTAATTATCCATTATCAATACATTTAGAAATTGAAACAGGATTTAATAGATTTGGAATAAAAGAAAATGAAATAGACAATGCATTAAAAATCATTAATAACTCTAACTTAAAATTAAAAGGTATATTCACCCATATAGCGTCATCTATTACAAGAGACGAACAATTAAAAATATTTAGAAATGTATTAGATAAAATACCTTTTTCATCAAATTTATTAATCCATACATCATCTTCCTCGTATATAACTATAGATAATAATATCGAAAATACAATAAGAATTGGATTAGCATTATATGGAGCATCCAATATTAAAGGAACATTAGAAGCATTATCGATTTATGTACCAGTTTTAAGATGTAATGAAGTTAAAGCTGGCGAATTAGTAAGTTACAATAATGAAGTAATAAATGAAGATGGGTATATTTTAACACTAGGAATAGGTTATGGTGATGGCTGGAAAAAAGAATACAATACTTTAGGATATTATAATGGAAACTATTTACATCAAATAGGTGTAACAAATATGGATGCATTAATGTTATTTTCAAAAACAAAAGTTGAAGAAAAAGAACAAATAGAATTATTAGGAGAGCATCTAACTTTAAAAGATATTTTATCAATATACAATGTCTCAGCTTATGAATTTTACTGTTCATTATCAAATAGAATAAAAAGAGAATATATCACATAAATAATGTTTTTACGCTCTTTATTCTTAATAATCAAATTTATTGTTTTATATTGAAAAATAATAAAATATACGATAAAATTAACTAGCAATGAACGAAATGGATCATTAGCTCAGTTGGTAGAGCAGCTGACTCTTAATCAGCGGGCCGGGGGTTCAAGTCCCTCATGGTTCACCATTAAAAAAAATATGAGATGATACTAGTTATCATCTCTTTTTTTGTTTTCTTTTATTAAATCCTTTATTGACCTAATTAACATATCGGTTCCAACAACATGGTTCCTATCATTTGGAATAATAATATCCGCATATCGAATAGATGGTCTAACAAATAAATGGTGCATTGGTCTAACAGTAGTCAAATATTGATTAATAACATTTTCTATTGTTCTACCTCTTTCATTAATATCTCTTTGTAATCTACGAATAAAACGTAAATCATCATCACAGTTAACAAATACTTTAATATCCGCTAAATGTCTAATTCTTTCATCTTCTAAAGCCAAAATACCTTCAAGAATAATTATTGATTTCGGTTCAACAATTTCTTTTTCTTTCTTTCTATTTTGACTAACAAAATCATAAATTGGTTTTTCAATAGTCTTGCCACTTAATAATTTTGTTAAATCACTATATAATAAATCATTTTCTAACGAAGATGGATGGTCATAATTTGTCTTTTTTCTTTCTTCTATAGTTAGATTAGATTGATCTAAATAATAATCATCATGTTTAATAACAACTAAATCTTCATTACCTAAAACTTTATGAATTTTATTAACAACTGTTGTTTTTCCTGAAGCAGAACCACCTGCAATTACAATTAAAATAGGTTTCATAGCAAATACTTCCTTTAACACACTCATTAAGTATATAAAAAAATGTAACATGTTTCTAGATATTTTAAAATATATCTAAAAGTTAAAACAATATAAAAAGAGGATATAAATCCAATAATAGACTATTCCTCTTTTATACTTACTTAATAATTATCAGCAAATTAATCAACTAAATAGATAACAATTGAATCCCAATAGCATGAATAACTAATGTCATGCTCAAATCTCATATATGTATATGTATTTGAATCAGGAGTAATTGTATATGTTTTTGTATCTTTAGCTGTTGATAATTTTGTTTCATATGTTGCTACTGTTGTTGCTTCAGCAAAACTTTCATTTGCAAAGCTAAATATTTCAGCATTATCATTAGCATATGTTGTCTTACTTGAATTATATGTTAACTCAATTTTTTCAATTCCTTTTTCAAAAGCTGTTGTATTATAGAAAATACTTGTTGAACTTTTTTCAGCATTATCACGTACTTGAATACCATTTCCATAATTAGCTAATTGAATATATGTAAACGTTACACCATTAACTGTTGCTTCACCATTGCTATATGCATTAGAAGGAATATTTAATGAAGTTGTTGTTAATTCAATTTTAGTTGCATTAACATCACCGCTATCTCCACCAGTATCTCCACCAGCATCACCATAAATAAATGCAGAATAATTTTTAAATGATGCATCATATAATAAACCTAATTTGATTTCATCACCGTCTTTAATTTCTGTAGATAAGAAATCTTTAGGATTAGAATATGAATAACTATTAACTACCCATTTAACATTAGCAGCTTCTTTTGAAGATGCTAAACCATAAATAGTAATTGAATTACCATTATCATCTGATAATGTACCATTACCATATGTATTAGTAGAAGCGTCTACTCCTGCTTTTGTTGCCCATTTTCCTGTTGCAACATAAATTTGTTTTTTAGATTCTGTAGGTACATTAGCAACTAAATCAGCAATTG
>CAYVZF010000028.1:0-2980 GCA_964456095.1 uncultured Erysipelotrichaceae bacterium | reverse complement strand
ACATAAATTTGTTTTTTAGATTCTGTAGGTACATTAGCAACTAAATCAGCAATTGTTGTATTAATAACTGCAGGTTCATCTTCAATTACAGTAGTAGATTCTGCCATTACTTCATATGATTGAACTTGAACAGTAATATAGCTTGAGCCAACACCTCTTACAGTACAAACGATATCAACTTGTGCGCCAACTTTTGCTACTATTTCACTTGAACTATGATAATAAATATTAACAACATAACTACTTGCTGTATCAGAAACTGCAAGTGTTGCATATCCACCATTATTGTAGACATAACCACCAGTAATTTTTAAATATTTAGTAGAAATTGATGTTGGATCACTATAATAAGAAGCTAAATTTGAAGCAATTGTATTAATATCAATTGTTTCCATTTTTGAATCAATCTTACTTAATTGATTTTCACCAATTCTCTTAACAACTGTTGGTGATTTTAATTGAGGGAATCCGTTATAATCAGAATAAATAGAAGTAATAACTACTTCATCTCCAACATTTAATTGTTCACTAGGGCTATCATAAGAGAATACTGTACCAGTATCATCTGTTAAAGTAAATGCACTCTTATCAGTAGTTTTATTAACTGCAGAAACTACACCTTGAATAGCAGTTGGTGTTGTTGTATCTTTAGCTTCAATCCATTCAGCAATTGTAGAGATTTTAAATTGTGGTACTTTAAAATCTGTAAAAGATATTTCTTTACTACTACTTGCACCAATAACATTTGCAGTTAAATCATATATAGTATCCTTAGTATTATATTCAAGACTATATTGAATGTTTATTGTAACTAAATTATTAGCTTTTTCACCTAGAGCAACAGCTTCAGCTAATCCACCTTCATGAATTGATAAACTCCAATCAACGTTATAGGTATAATCAAGTGTATCAACAATAGCAGGTAATGTGAAATTAGCAGTTGTGACTTTATTTACACTCTTTAATACTTCACTTAAAGCATCAACTGCATCATTTAATCCAGTATCAACAACCGCGGCACTAGATGTTTCTTCATTAACTGAAGTATTATCACTAATTGATGTTTCACCACCAGATAATGCTTCACTGCTTGTTTCTCCGCCGCCGCCACAACCGACAAGAGTTAGAGCTAATAATGAAGCTGTAAGGGACAATATTTTTTTGGTTTTTTTCATTTTTTTCTCCTCCCGTTTTTGTAGTTTAATAACTTTAATACAAATATTATTAAACCAACCCCTTAAAATAAATTCTTAAATAATGTCATGTCTAGAATTTATAAGATAACATAGCATTTTCTTATTAGATTCACATCTAATAATTTATAAAAACTTAAATATTAAGTTTAAATAAACATTTTGTTAATCAGTATAAAGACCATAAATTAATCCCTCTCTAGTAAGTGTACCTTCATCGACTAATTTCCTAAGCATAGACATTGTATATTCATCATCGCATTCCCTAATAGCCTTAATATCAAGATTATGTAAATGATTATTTAAAGCCCAAGCAATAACTTCAGCCTTATCGCTATCGAATGTTGATTTTGTATTTTTTTCCATTGATTTCTATCTCTCCTTTCTTAGCCTTTAAGTTCTCATAAACCTCAGTAGGTTTTCTTATATCCTTCTAAATTTTATCAGGGAAATATATCCTCATCAATGAATCTCTTATTTATAAAATTATATCGCTATAAACAAATACTTTTATTTGATAATTACCTTCGTAATATTCAACAGTACCTGACTTAATAGATATTGTTTTATTTAATAAATCATTTTCAACAATCATGTTCTTATTATCATCATATAATACAGCGGTTCTAACTTTAACAGTATTATTACTAGAATCAGTACATGTTAATGTCATAGCACCATCATTATCTCCGCCATTATTTGTAGTATAAATTTTATTAACTTTTAAATTTGACATAGAAACATTAACACCTTGTAATGATTCACCATAATTATTAATATCTTCATACGTAATAGGTGTTGGATTAATCTCATTATCTGTAGATACTAATTTAACATTCTTTTTATAATCAGGTTTTGTAGCAATATATGTTAAATTAGATAATTGATAAGTTCCACCAGTTTCATAATATTCAATATTACCAATCCAAGAAATTAAATTACCAGGTTTAACAAATTCACAAGTGAAATTAAATCCCATATAAACCGGAATACCATACATTCTATCTGTTTCACCATCATAATGTTCTACATATGCGGTTTGTCCAGAAATTCTAGTTACAAGAGCCTCAAATTGTACTGTTTTAGAAACATAATCTGTAATATTTTCTCTTATTTCACGAAGAGTAACAGGTATTGCCTCTCCTGTATAAAAACCAGGTTCAATTTCTCCAGAATAATAACACTTTTTAAACATAATAGCTTGATTTAATGCTGCAGTCATTACTTCACCATAACTTGTTGAAGATGCATTTTTACCTTGAGCTAATCCTTCTTGTGTTATTTCAAGATTTAATAACTTCCAATCAGCACCAACAGATGGTCTATACCAAACCCAAACTAAATGTCTTTCACCAGTTGAATCTAAATCCCATTTATTTGTATCAGATTCAATCATAATTTCAGCAGAATTTAACAATGCATTCTTTGTAAAATTAGACGCTGTCTTACCCCAGTTTTGAACTTTTCCTGTTGATTCAGGAGTATCAATTCCTAAGAAACGAGCTTTCAAAACACCATTTTTACCATTTTTAGAATTAAAATGAACAGTATCTCCATCAACATAGTTTTTAACTGTAACAATTTCACTTACTCTATTAGATGTAGTGTCATATTTAAAATTAGCAGCATAATCAATAAATTCTGGTTCAGCATCACTAATTGATGTCTCGGAACTATTTTGATCAATCACATTAGAACTTACATCACCTATAGTTTCGCCACAAGAAACTAAAGCAGTAAGTGATAACAATAAACTTAATAATAAACGTTTTTTATTATTCATATTT
>CAYVZF010000027.1:0-17671 GCA_964456095.1 uncultured Erysipelotrichaceae bacterium | reverse complement strand
ATAAAATCTGCGTCATTTTTTATTTTTTGTCTATAAAATGAGGCAAACTCGGGTTATATCATAAATTTTTTTGATTGAATCATTTTTATTGTTCCTCATTTATTTTATTTATCTTATAATGTTTTTGGTGATTTAATTTGGATTATTTAAATAAACACATTTTGGATTATGGATATGATAGAGATGCGATTAAAATTAAAGATAAATTATATAGATTAATCGAGGATGAAATTATTTCATTAGGATTTGAGCATGTTTTTGATGATGAAGATATATTATTAACTGACATCTTTAATTTAAAAAGACCAGGTTATATTTATAAAAATGATTTAAATTCATTATTTTTTATGTGTGAAGTAAGAAGTGATATAAAAAAAGCACGAGAAAGAGTTTTTGAAATTTTGTGTAGATTTAGAAAATTTTTTATATCTCTTTCAAGGTTTACAATTGAATTTAGTTCAAATAATGATGATGTTTTTTATTTAATAGGATATGTAAAAAGATTTTATAAATTAATTACAATAAAAATAGAAGATGATTTTATTAAAATTTGCATACATAAATGTGTTTTTGAATACGTATGTAATTATTATTTTAATTCTTCATTAAGAAATTATAAAGCTGGGCTTATTATATTTGATGAAAACAAATCAACAGTTAATAAAATCAAAAAGCAATTATTATCTAATGCTAATTACTATATTAGTGACGCGATTAAAATAGAAGATAAAAAAGTTGATTTTTCTATTGAAGGATTACCATATTTTATTATTATTTCAAATAGTTTATCTAAAAAAGAAGAGATTAAATTTGTATCATTATTAGATGGCATTGAAAAAAGTATTTCTATTCATGATTATATTAGGTTAGTACCTCAAATAGAATCAAAAGAAAATGATAAAATTTATAAAAATAATCTTAATGATTATTTGAAAAATGGAAAAAAAGGCATGCATTTATGTAAATCTTGTGCAGAAATTAAATCAAAAGAGTTATTTATTGCAAAAAGTTTTACTCAAAATGAAAACAATGAAAGATGTGATTGTTGTAATTCTTGTGATGGTGTTATGATGTATGCATTTTTTGATTAAATTGACATTATATAGAGGTTTTAATATAATATTTTAAAGGAGCTAAAAAGATGAAAGTATTAATATATTTTGAAAATGAAAAAGCACTGAGAAAAAGTGGGATTGGAAGAGCTATGGCTCATCAAATGACTGCATTAACTGAAGCTAATCAAGACTTCACTATATCATCAAAAGATACATATGATATGGTTCATATTAATACTTTATACAATAAAAGTTATAGGCTTTTAAAAAAATGTAAAAAAAATAATATACCAGTTATTGTTCATGGACATTCAACTTTTGAAGATTTTCGTGATTCTTTTGCTTTTTGGAAAATTATTAAGATTTATTTTTATCACCAAATAAAAGTTATGTATAAAAATGCTGATGTAATTATTACTCCAACACCTTATTCAAAAAAATTAATTGAATCTTATGGATATGGTAAAAAAGTATATGATTGTTCTAATGGTATTGAACTTAAGAATTATAGTTATAATGAAGAAAAAATTGAAATGTTTAAAAAAGCATTCGATATAAAAGAGGGCCAAAAAGTTATTATTGGTGTTGGATTGCTTTTTCAAAGAAAAGGACTTCATGATTTTGTTGAAATTGCAAGGAGTTTTCCTGATATTAAATTTATTTGGTTCGGATCACTTGCATATATAGCAAGAAGTCGAATAATAAAAAAAGCGATGAGACATAAACCGGATAATGTCATTTTTCCTGGATATATTGCTAATGATATTATTAAAGGCGCTTATTTATATGCTGATTTGTTTTTATTTCCAAGTTATGAAGAAACAGAAGGCATTGTTGTTTTAGAGTCTTTGGCATCTAAATGTGTTACTCTTGTTAGAGATATTGGCGTATTTGATGATTGGCTTGAAGATGGAGTTAATTGTTATAAAGCAAGTTCTAATGAAGAATTTGTTGATAAGATTAATTATATATTGAATAATGATAATTCAAAAATTAAAGAAAATGGTTATAAAGTTGTTGAAGAAAGAACGCTAGATAAAGTTGGCGCAAAACTAAAAAGTATATATGAAAATACATACAACGAATATAAAAAATAAATATAGTTAAAGGATATTATGGAAGAATTTGTTCGAAGTGAAATGCTTCTAGGAAAAAAATCGATTGAAAAACTTGCATCATCTCATGTTGCTGTTTTTGGCTTAGGTGGTGTTGGTGGATATGTCGTTGAAGGCCTTGTTCGAAGTGGAATAGGTTATATAGATATTTTTGATAATGATGTTATTTCTAGAAGTAATATTAATAGACAAATAATAGCAACAAATAAAACAATTGGTATGAAAAAAATAGATGTAATGAGAGAAAGAATTTTATCAATCAATCCTCATTGCATTGTTAACACTAATGATATGTTTGTTTTATCAAATAATATAAAAGATATAGATTTTACTAAATATGATTATGTTGTTGATGCAATTGATACTATAACTGGTAAAATTGCAATTATTGAAGAATGTAATAAACATTTAATACCTATTATTTCATCGATGGGAACTGGTAATAAATTAAATCCTAATATGTTTGAAATTGTAGATATTTATCAGACAAGTGTTTGTCCTTTAGCTAAAGTGATTAGAAGAGAATTAAAAAAAAGAAATATTAAAAGTTTAAAAGTATTATATTCTAAAGAGGAACCAATTAAATGTCATAACAATTATGATGAAGAAAGCAAAAAACTTATACCTGGAAGCATTTCTTTTGTTCCTTCTGTTGCAGGACTTATTATTGCAAGTGAAGTTATAAAGGATTTGATTAATAATATATGAATAATATTGAAAAGAGTTTAAATATTGAATTTTATGAATCGTTGTATTTGCCTTTAAAAAAAGCTATAGAAGAATATGATCTTGTAAAGGAAAATGATCGTATATGTGTATGCATTTCTGGAGGAAAAGATTCGATGTTAATGGCTAAATTGTTCGAAATGTATAAAGAGAAATCAAATAAACAGTTTGCATTAACTTTTTTAGTGATGAATCCTGGATATAATAAAAAAAACCTAGATTTGATAATGTATAATCTTGATGTTATGAATATTGATGCAGAAATAGTTAATACTGATATATTTGAAATTACATCTATGCAAGAAAAAAGTCCTTGTTATTTATGCGCAAAAATGCGTCGAGGTGCTTTATATAGATTAGCAAAAGAAAGAGGATGTAATAAAATTTCACTTGGACATCATTATGATGATGTTATAGTAACTACTTTGATGAATTTGCTCAATTCTGGTTCATTTCAAACTATGATTCCGAAACTTCATAGTAAAAACTATATTGGGATGGAATTAATTAGGCCGATGTTTTATATAAAAGAAGATGATATTATAAAATTTAAAGAATTTAATGGCTTGAATTTTATTGCGTGCGCTTGTAAACTGACTGAATCAATTGAATATAATGATAAAGAAAGTTCGCAAAGACTAAATACAAAAAAACTAATTGATAAACTTGAATTGAGTATTCCGAGTATAAAAGAAAATATATTTAATTCCGCAAAAAATGTTGATATTGAAAATATAGTTAAATATCAAGTTAAGAATGAAAAATAGTTTTATTAATCAAAATTGTATATTTCTATTATTTTATTGTTAAAGAAGTTATTTATTAACAAGACATTGGTAATTGATTGACTTTATTTTTATTTGCGGTTTATAATTTAAAAAGAAAAACAAATTCTAATGGAGGTTGTTATGAAAAAGAAAAAACTAATTCTATTATCTCTTATATTTTTATCATCATGTGGATCTAGTAATTCTATAAACGGTTTAACATTTAGAACATATGAATCAAAAAAAGGGAATTTTTCCATATTAATTTCTTGTGATGAAAATGCTGAAAGTATACAAATACCAAAGTATTATGATAATTTTGAAGTAAGATCTTTTGCTAAGAATTCATTTAAAACAAGTACAAAGTTAAAAGAAGTTACTTATGAAGGAACAATAGAAGATTGGTATTTTATTGCATTTGATGATGAATATTCTAATCCTATGTGTTATGGTGCTTCTTTCTACACTCTTGAAAATGATAAAAAAGTACAACCTAAAACACTAACTATCCCTAATACAAGTTTATCGGGAATAAATAACGATACATTAAGAATTCAAAAGTATCAATATTATGGAATTAGTTCATTAGAAGAAGTTGTAATACCTTATGGTGATTATAATGTTGAAATATATGCAAGAGCATTTTATAATTGTAGTTCACTTCGCAAAATAACTATTCCTAATAATCTATTGAATGTTCAAGATGAGGCATTTACTGGATGTAATTCATTAGATTTTAATGAATATGATAATGGATTATATATTGGAAGTGATGAAAATCCATATATGATTTTAATTAAAGGAAAAAATAATAATATAGTTAATTGTGAAATACATGAAGATACTAGATTTATTCATTCTAGAGCGTTTGAAAATTGTAGTAAATTAAAAAGTATTACTATTCCATCAAATGTTGAAAAAATAGGTAATAATACTTTTGAAAACTGTACTTCTTTAGAAACAATTACCTTTAATGAAAGAGATAAAGACTGTTCTATTGGCTCGAAATCATTTTTAAATTGTTCTGTTAAAAATGTTTATTTCTGTGGCATTAAGACTGATTTTGATTATATATCATATGTTTCTGGCGAAGCTGATTCTGACTTAACTAATAATAAAAACATATCGATTTATGTTTATAAATCTAAACAAGATAATACATGGATTAAATTATAATAATATAGAAAATAATTAAGTTTAAAAAAAGGATCTAATTTGGATCCTTTTTTAGTGTTTTTTATGTATCTTATTTTTTCTAAAATGTTTTTCAATTATAGCAATTATTTCATACATTATAAATGCTATAATACTTAATAATATTACTCCCATCATCACTAAGTCTAGTTTAAAAACTTGACCGCCATACATTAATAAGTATCCAATTCCATTTTTTGATACTAAGAACTCGCCTATTATTGTTCCTACCCACGATAATCCTATATTTATTTTTACAATTGACAAAAGATTAGCAATATTACTAGGTATTACGACTTTTGTTAATATTTGGATTTTTGATGCACCAAATACTTTCATCATCTTTATATAATCTTTGTTAGTATTAATAAAGTATGAATATGAAGATATTATTGTAATAATTAATGATAGAGAAATACTTACTAATATTATTCCTTTCATATTTGTTCCAGCCCATATAATCATTATTGGCGCTAAAGCGGTTTTTGGTAAGGCATTAAGAATAGTTAAGTATGGTTCAAATATTTTATATAATAAATCTGAAAAGAAAAGAATAAGCGCAACAAGGAAACCAATAGATGTACCTATTATTAATCCTAATGTTGTTTCTATGATACTTACTTTTATATGTTCGAATAAAGAATTTGTTAAAATGTATGAAATAAATAAGTCTAATATCTTACTAGGCTTTGAAACTAAAAATTCATTTAGAAAATTAATGTTAACAAGTATTTCCCAAAAACACAAAAATGCTATTAATATTAAAAATTGAGATAATGTAATAATTATTTTTTTCTTTTTTTTGTTTTGTTTATATTCTTTTATTGAATTAATTGTTTTCATTTTAATCACCTTATTAGATAGTACTAAGATATATTTTTAATGCTAATTATAATTGCCCAAGAATGCTTTATTTTAAATATATTTTTTAATTAATAGACAATAATTTTAAATTTTTTTATAATTATCTTGTTAAGAGGTCTATTAGATGAAAAGTATTGATGAACTTAGAAAGGAATTAGATGATATAGATAAAGAAATGGCTATATTGTTTGAAAAAAGATTAGATTGTGTTTCTCGTGTTGCTTTAATAAAAAAACAAAATGATTTGCCTGTTTTTGATTCTAATAGAGAAAAAGAAGTGATTGAATCTAATATAAAAAATATTGATACTAATTACCAAACATATTATTTAGAATTTATTAATAATATTTTAGATTTATCAAAAGAATATCAAAAATCATTACTAAATAATAACTATTTTAATGAAGCATATATTATTAAAAAAGATTCAATTAATAACGTTGAAAAATATTTTAATCTTAATAGAAAAGTATTAATTATTACGGATGATAATATACCTAAAAAGTATTATGAAAAGGTAATTGATAAAGCATCAAAAGCATTTGTTTATATTATACCTCATGGAGAGAAGAGTAAATCATTTGAAAATTATAAATTAATAATAAATTTTATGATTGACAATTGTTTTGTTAAATCTGATTGTATTGTTTCTTGTGGTGGAGGAGTTGTTAGTGATATCTCAGGCTTGATCGCTTCTACATATATGAGAGGGATAGATTTATATAGTATTCCAACTTCTTTATTAGCGCAGATTGATGCGTGTTTAGGGGGCAAAACAGCAATAGATTTTAATGATATAAAGAATATAGTTGGAACATTTTATTTGCCTAAAAAGGTATTAATTGATATTAATACATTATTTTCATTGAATGAAAGAGAATATTATTCAGGCTTAGTCGAGGCAATTAAAATAGGTGCAACATGTGATAAAGAATTATTTGAATTAATTGAAAATAGTTCTGATATAAAAAATGATATTGAAAGAATAATCTACAAATCATTAAAAAATAAATTTGAGATTGTTTCTATAGATGAAAAAGATAATAATATTAGAAATGTATTAAATTTTGGCCATACAGTTGGCCATTCTATTGAAGCAATGAGTGAGTATTCAATGCTTCATGGTGAATGTGTTGGGATAGGTATGCTATATTTTTCAAGTAAAAATGTAAAAAATAGAATTATTAATATTTTAAAAAAATATAATTTGCCTTATAAACATGATTATTCTAAAGAAGAATTATATAAAAAAATTGTATTTGATAAAAAAAGAAATGGTAATAATTTTAATGTAATCTTTGTAAATGAAATTGGATCATATGAAATTAAAAAGATTAGTATTGATGATATAATAAATTATTTGTAAAGGAAGGATTTTATGAGAAATGTTTTTGGTGATAATTTAACTATTACATTATTTGGTGAAAGTCATTCAAAATATATAGGAGCGACATTAGATGGTATATCTCCTGGTATTAAAATCGATGATGAATATATAAAAAAATATTTAAAAAAACGTAGACCAAACGATGAAATTGAAACAAGTAGAGTAGAAGATGATGAATATGAATTCATCAGCGGTGTTTTTAATTCTTTTACTACTGGTGCACCATTAACTGTTTTGATAAAGAATAAAAATGTTTATAGTAAACCATATGAAAAAATAAAAAATATTGCAAGACCATCACACGCGGATTATGTAAGTCATGTTAAATATGATGGGTTTAATGATTATCGTGGTGGTGGTCGTTTTTCTGGTAGACTTACCGCACCTCTTGTAATTATGGGAGCTATTATAAAAAAAGCATTAGAAGAAAAAAAGATTTTTATTGGAACACATATAAAAAAATGTGGTGATGTTAATGATGCTGATTTTGATGATGTATTAAAAGAAATTGAAATTATTAATAATAAAGAAATACCTGTCATTGATAATATTGAAGATGATATTAAAAAAACAATACTATCTGTTAGTAAAAAAGAAGATTCTATAGGTGGGATATTACAAACTGCAATCACAGGACTTGAAGTGGGAGTAGGAGAACCATTTTTTTCTTCATTAGAAAGTAAAATTGCGGCAATGTGTTTTAGTGTTGGAGGAGTAAAAGGCATAGAATTTGGTCTTGGATTTAATTTTGCTAATCACTTAGGATCCTCATGTAATGATGAATTTGAAATAAAAAATAATAAAGTTGTTACAAAAACAAACAATAATGGTGGAATTAATGGTGGAATTTCAAACGGCATGGACATTATTTTTAATGTAGTTATTAAACCAACGCCATCTATATATTTAAAACAAAATACTATTGATTTTGTAGAAAATAAAAATGTTGATCTTTTAATTGATGGTAGACATGATCCAGCATTTATTAGAAGAGTTTCAGTTGTTATTGAATGTATTACTGCAATTGTTGTAGGTGATTTACTTTTAATTAAAAATGGTAGTTCATATTTGAGGTAATTCATTATGAAATATGGGTTAATTGGAGAAAAATTATCATATAGTTATTCAAAAAGAGTACATGAATTAATCGGAAATTATTCCTATGAATTAAAAGAAATAAAAAAAGATAATTTTGAAGATTTTATTTTAAAGAAAGACTATAAAGCTATTAATATCACTATTCCTTACAAAGAAGCAGTATGTAAATATGTAGATTGTTTTGATGATAGTTCAAAAGATATTAAATGTGTTAATTTGCTAGTTAATAATGATTCAAAATTAATAGGATATAATACTGATTATTATGGCTTACTAGCTACTATTAAAAGAAATAATATAGATTTAAATAATAAAAAAATATTAATTCTAGGTACTGGAGGTACAAGTAAAACTGCTTTTAAAATTGCTAAGGAATTAAATGCTAAACAAATTGTGTTTGTATCAAGATATAAAAAAGAATATGCTATAACTTATGATATTGCCTTAAAAGAATGCAATGATTTTGACGTTATTATTAATACAACACCTGTTGGAATGTTAAATTATAGTGATGAATTACCGTTAAATATTTCAAAGTTTAATAATTTAGAAGCTGTTATAGATGTAATTTATAATCCTATTAATACTTTATTAATTTTGGAAGCAAAAAAAAGAAATATCAAGGTTGCAGGTGGGCTATATATGCTTGTTTATCAAGCTTATTATGCGTATTGCTTACTTTCTAACAATGAATTAGATGAAAACAAAATAGAGCATATATATCAATTAATAAAAAAAGAAAATCAAAATATTATTTTAATTGGTATGCCATGTTCTGGTAAATCAACTATTTCTAAAAAAATATCTAAACTTTTAAAAATCAATTATATTGATTCGGATGAAGAAATAGTAAAAAAAATTAATATGTCAATTAAAGATTTTATTAATCGATTTGGGGAAAATAAATTTAGAGAAATTGAAGAAGAAGTGATAAAATCAATATCTAAAAAAAGAGGCAATATTGTTTCTACTGGTGGTGGCGTTATTTTAAATAAAAATAATATTAATAGATTAAAAGAAAATGGTATAATTATTTTTATAGATAGAGATGTTTTAAAGCTAGAAATAAATGAAGAAAGGCCATTAAGCAATACAAAAGAAAAAATGTACGAACTATATAAAAAAAGAAAAAAAATGTATGAAAATTATTCTGATTATATTATTAAAAATAATAATGATTTAGATGAAACGATTAATGAAGTATTAGAGGTAATTGAAAATGAAAATATTAATAATTAATGGACCTAATATTAATATGCTAGGTATTAGAGAAAGAAATATATATGGTGATATTACATACGATAGAATGTGCGAAAAAATAAATGATTATGCATTAAAAAATAAAGTAGATATTGAAATATTTCAATCTAATCATGAAGGTGATTTGATTGATAAAATTCAATCAGCATATTTTAATAATATTACCGCAATTATTATTAATGCTGGTGCTTACACTCATACCAGTATTGCGATTCTTGATGCTTTAAAAGCTGTTAATATTAAAGTAGTAGAAGTACATATTTCTGATATTTATTCTAGAGAAGAATTTAGACATAATAGTTACATCTCATTTGTTGCAGAAAAAAGTATAATTGGTCATGGTATTAATGGGTATATAGAAGCAATAGAGTATTTATTAAGTTGTAATTACGAGGAATAAATATATGAAACTTAAAATATATAAATCAATTGCAAATGGTATTATTAAGTCTATATCTTCTAAAAGTTACGTTCATAGAATTCTTATTGCATCCGCTTTAACAAATGAAAGATGTATTATTGATAATGTTGATTTAAATGATGATGTTCTTGCAACTTTAAATTGCTTAGAAACACTAGGAAAAAAATGGGAGTATCATGATAGATTTATTTTGATAGAAACTATTAAGAGTTTTTCTGAATTAGATGAAGAATTGAATTTCTTATGTGGCGATTCTGCAAGTACATTAAGATTTATTATTCCTGTTGCGCTTTTAACTGGGAAAAAACTAATTTTTAAATGCAGTGAAGAGTTGATTAAACGTGGAATAGAGGCTTATGAAGAAATATTTATTAAACATGATATTAATTATTCAATAGTTAAAAATAATATTATTATAGATGGTACATTATTAAGTGGTACGTTTGAAGTTAATAACTCAAAAAGTAGTCAATATGTTACAGGTCTATTATTTGCACTTCCTTTACTTAAAAATGATAGTAAGATAGTTTTAAAAAGTCATCTTGTTAGCAAAAATTATATAGATATGACTTTAGATATTTTATCTAATTTTGGAATTGAAATTGTAAAAAAAGATAATGAATTTTTTATTAAAGGAAATCAAAAATATTTACAAAAAAATAGTTTTGTAGAAGGTGATTATTCAAATGCTGCTTTTTTACATTTTTTTAACTATTTAGGTGGGAATGTTAAAGTTGTCGGATTAAATAGTAATTCTTTTCAAGGCGACAAAGTGTTTTTTGATTTATTTGATAAATTAAAACATAACTTCCAAACGATTGATTTATCTAATTGTATTGATTTAGGACCAATATTATGTGCTTTTGCTTCTTTATATCATGGCGGTAAATTTATTAATACAAATCGTTTGAAAATCAAAGAAAGTAACCGTATTGAATCTATTATTAAAGAACTAAAAAAATTTAATATATCATTTTTAGAAACTGAAAATGAATTGGTGATTAATAAATCACATATTGCTAAACCTGTTGAAACGTTATTGTGTCATAAAGACCATCGTATCGCTATGACATTAATTGTACTTCTTTCAAAATTTGGAGGGACAATTGATGGAGTAGAAGCTATTAATAAAAGTTATCCTACTTTTTTATCTGATATAAAAAAATTAGGTATTAAATATGATGTTTTAGATTAAAGGACGTGAGAAATATTATGAACATGAAATTTTTAAGAAAGCTTCCTATACCTTTAGAAATAAAAAATATTTATCCATTAAGCGATGAGATAATAAACATTAAAAAGCAAAGAGATGAAGAGATAAGAAATGTATTTTTATCTAAAAGTGATAAATTTATTTTAATTATTGGACCATGTTCCGCTGATAGGAAAGATTCTGTACTAGATTATGTTAAGCGATTAAAAGAAATTCAAGAAGAAGTAAAAGATGTTATTTTAATAATTCCAAGAATTTATACTAATAAGCCAAGAACAACTGGTTTTGGTTATAAAGGAATGCTTCATCAACCAGATCCAACCTCTAATCCAGATATGCTTAAGGGTTTAATAGCAATTAGAGAACTTCATATTGAAGTTGTTAAAGAAACTGGTTTAACCTCTGCAGATGAAATATTATATCCTGAAAACTATAGATATTTATCTGATATTTTATCTTATGCTTCTGTTGGAGCAAGATCTGTAGAAGATCAACAACATAGATTATTAGCTTCTGGCCTTGATATTCCTGTGGGATTAAAAAATCCATTAAGTGGAGATTTATCTAGTATGATTAATGCTGTTAATACTGCTAAAAATTCACATATGTTTATTTATAGAGGTTGGGAAGTAGTAAGTGAAGGAAATGTTTTATCACATGCTATTTTAAGAGGATATAAAGATATAAATGGCAATTCAATTCCAAATTATTCATATGACGATTTGATTAAAGTATATAATTTATTTAAAACTAACAATATTGAAAATGGCTCTGTTATTGTAGATGTAAATCATTGTAATTCTAATAAAAATTATTTAAAACAAATTGATATTGCAAAAGATGTTATGTTATCAATAAATAAAGATAAACGCATTTATAATATGGTTAAAGGTTTAATGATTGAATCATATATAGCAGATGGGGCTCAAAATATAGAAGATGGTATATATGGAAAATCAATAACCGATCCATGTTTGGGATGGGATAAAACTAAAAAATTGATTAGATTAATTGCAAAACAAAGAAGAGAAATTAAAAAATAATTGGTGCATTATTTTGTTGCATCAATTATTTTATAGTAGCCATAATTAATAACTTTATATTCTGATAAGTCATAATTATCAAATGTTTTATCATCATATCTTATAATGTAAATATTTCCATCAATAATTGAATTTGGTATGTAGAAACAATAATTGCCAAATGATTTTACTGATTCGAATGCTCCTCCAGGATTAGTGAATTTAACTGTTGATATATATTCATTAACATCATATTCTGTGTAGTATAAAACATAAATATATGGTGCATTTATTTTTGGAGTGATGTAGACTTTATCTTTATCATAAATACTTTCTACATAATTTATTGAGTCTTTTAATCCGTAGAAGAAATTTGGCTTAATTATATTGTTCCATGTGGTTGAATAATAAGTTATGAAGATTAAAAAACTTGCGCTGTAAAGAGGAAGTAATATTTTTTCATATCGTTTTGATAAATTAAATATATTTATCAATCCAATACTTGTAAAAATAATTAATGGAAAGAATATTATATTAATCCTATTTATATTAGGACTAATAATCAATAGCATCATTAATGAAACTATTAGCCAAATTCTAAGTATCCAAATTATATTTTTGTGTTCATTATCATTACTAAATACGCCTATAATAGTAAATGGCATTGAAAAAAGATACATATATCCAAAATAAGGTGTTGAATTCCATGGTAAATTATCATTTTGATTAAATAATAAAAATAATCCGTTTTTAAAATTTTTAAAAGAACTTTCTAAAAATGAGTTTGAATAAATGCTAGTAACACTATGAAATCTATTAACATTTAATTTTGGTATAGTAAAGCATAAAATTTTAATTGATTCTTTATCAAAAAAGTTGATATATAAGAATAAAATTATTGGAATAGAAATAGTTCCAATTATACTTAAGCAAATAAATGAGTGTAGAAATGATATCTTTTTTGTAATTAATAAATAAATCAAATATCCAATCACAAAGAAAAATAAGAAAAAATATGAAGTGCCATAACTGTATGCAGAAATTCCTAATATTATAGTTGAAATAATTAACTTATATAGCTTTTTATCGTATACATAATATATTAAAAAATAAAAACCATAAAATACTAAATCAGGGAATAAATTACTTTCTAAAGCCCATCTTGATTTCATTAAGTGCCATGGACATATAATAAAAATAAATAATGCAATAATTGTTGCTTTTTTGTTAAAAAATTTATCAAATAATTTATAAATTAAAAAGATTGAAATACATCCTATTATTGCCATAGGAAGTCTTAAAGCGAATTCGTTGTTTCCAAATATAAATATAAAAGGAATTACAATGTATGAATATAATACGTTTTGTCCACTTCCCCAGCTGACAAGATGAATAGGGTATGAATTACCGTTTCTATCTATACCATATTTCATTATGGTAAATGCTTCATAACCAGAACTTGCTTCATCTTGATTTAATCCCCTAGGTAATAAATCTAAAAATGCTATCCTTGATGTAAAACCTATAAAAAGCAGAATAGATAAAACTAATCTATATTTATTATTTTTTATATACTCTTTAATTGATAATTCTTTATATTTTTTTATATAAGGCCAAAATAAAAATAAAGATGATATAATAAACATCAAAATAATTAATAACAAATTTGTAACAAACAATAATGAACTTGACATATTTAACATGAAATAATGTTAGCATTTGAAGTTAGAATATTCAATATTTATTCATTGATAAAAATAATAATGTTATCTCTAATAAGAGCTTATTCAATCCCTAATTCTAAACATATTTCATTATAATATTTTGTAAATAAAGGATTTTTTCTACGATTTAATGGTGATGAGTTATTAATCGAAATATCAATTATATTTTTTACCTGTGCTGGTCTAGAGGTTAAAATAATTATTTTATCAGATAACGCAATTGCTTCTGAAATATCGTGTGTAACTATTAATGCTGATTTTTTTTCTTGCTTAATTATATTATATACATCATTTTGTACTGTTAATTTTGTTTGAGCATCAAGCGCAGAAAAAGGTTCATCTAATAATAATAAATCTGGTTTTGTTGTTAAAGTTCTAATTAATGATACTCTTTGTCTCATACCTCCTGATAATTCATTTGGATAATAATCAATAAAATCTAGTAATCCATATTTTTTTAGTAATATTAATGCGTAAGATATGTTCTCTTTAGTATTCTTCTTTTGAATTTCTAGTCCAATTATTACGTTTTTATAAATATTTATCCAAGGTAAAAGGTTATCTTTTTGAAACATATATCCAATTTTACAATTTTTTATTATTTCACCATTACTTTGTTTTTCTAAATTAGAGATAATATTTAAAATAGTAGATTTGCCACATCCTGATGGACCAAGAATTGATATTATTTCATTTTGATGAATATTAAAAGATATATTTTGTAATACAATTGTTTCACCAAAATCATTATAGAATGATTTATTTATGTTTTTAAAATGTAATAAAGTATTCATAATTCTCATTATAATTTATGTTAATAATATAAAAGTGTTCATAGTTAGCATGTTAAAATTATGAATAATATTTATAACAAATAATTTAAAAAAATTATTTAGTTTATTAAATTATTTATTATTTTGTGTTAGTCTAAATATGGTGATTTTATGAGAAAAGAAATTTTGAATTTTATTAATCTTTTTTCCGATGATAAAAAGGTGCTTTATAATGCGTTAATTGAAAAAAAGGATTTAATATTAGATAAGTATTATATAGAGTTAGATTTTAAAGCATTAATTAAAGATAATAAAAAAATATATCCAAAAATATTTGCTATTCTTGATGGTGGTATATATTTTGATGATTGCTTTTTAGATAATGAAAAAGACAATATGCTTGTATCTTTAACATCGCATTTGAATTTATATAAAAAAGAAGCTATTCCTTTTAAAAAAGGTTGTTTTTATGTTGGACTTAATTTTAATAAAATTAATGATAAAGTATATAAAGAATTGTTTCCAAATATTTATCCAAAAATTTTTGAAGATGAATTAATTGATTTTAATGATGAATTAATGAATGCATATGCAAAACTAATGATCGGATACAATAATGAATATATATTACTTTTACCTAAAAATGTACTGTTTAATAATGTATATCCTTTAGATATAGCATATGATATTATTTATAGAAGACAAGATTTGAATAAAAAGCAAGTTGATGCAATAAAAGAAATTGCACAAAAGAAGAATTTAATAGTTGAGGTGATTTAATAAAATGGATAATAAAAAAATGTTTCATGAATTATTTGTTAAAATGAATTATCCAAAGTATATTGATGAAGAGTTTACCTATAAAGTTTTTGAATTCGTTTTGTTTGAATTAAGTGATAAAGTTGATGATTCGATGTTTAATATAATATCTGATTCAAAAATGATCTTATCTTATATTATTGGTGAAATTAAATATTTATTTGCGTCATCAAATGAAGATAAAAGAAATGATTTGATAAAAAATGAAGAATTTGTTAATGCGTTTTCAAAAAAAATAGTTGATAAAATATTTTTTAATGAATACTACTCATATAATTCAATTGCGTTAATTGATAAATATAACCCTTTAATCTCTTCTTTAAGACTATATTTAAATTTTATATTGGATAAATTCACTACTATTCAAACAAATAAAAAAATAGATTTAATTATTTTGGGAATGTTAAGAAAAGCATTTTTATCATGCAGAAGTATTACTTCCTTGTTAATAGAGGGATTTGAAACTGAAGCTTTTTCTACGTGGAGAACAATTCATGAAACAGAATGTATAGTTAAAATTCTTTTTGATCATCCATATATTTCATCGACTTATGAAAGACATCTTTTATATATAAGTGCATTTAGAAATGAAATAGAAAATAAAGAGTATCAACAAATGATAATTGATGAAATTAAAAAACATTTAAAAGAACATAATCTAAAAAGTAAAGATTTAAAAAAATATATTGAATATGGTTGGATTTATTCAATTGAAAATATTGAAGAAAAATATCCGGGTGTTAAATTGAATTTTAGAAATGGTATCGAATTAATTGCTTCATTGTCTGAATATTCAAAAGTATATGAAATGTCTAGTGAAATTGCACACTCTTCACCTATTTTGATATATTCTAATAAAGAGTATTTTTTAAAGAAATCTATTATTTGTGTATATGAAACTTTTTTAAGATTAGAAAAAATATTTTGCGAAATATTAAAAAGAACATCTAATGCAGATTTATCCGGATTTTTAAATATTAGAAATGTAATGATTAGTGAACTTAATTTATATTTAGAAAAAGAAAAGAAATAAAAAGATTGTTAAGTATTTATCAACAACCTTTTATAACTTATCTATATATATTCTCATTCCATTAATAACACTTGTTAAAGGATCAGGAGCAATTCTAACTGGAATATTTAATGATTTTTCTAAATATTCTCTCATACCAGAAAGCAATGCACCACCACCACTTATTAATACACCATTTGATATTATATCTGAAGATATTTCAGGTGGAGTTAAAGAAAGAACATCTGTTATTGCATCAATTAATTCATCTAATTTAGGAAGTAATATACTTCTAATTTCACTTGTTGAAATTATGATGCTATGTGGTAATGAGGTAGATATATCTCTTCCTGATACTTCAATTAATCTATTTTCGGGATATATTTCAACGGAACCTATTTTCATTTTAATGAATTCCGCAGTTTTTTCACCTATCAATAAATGATGTTTTTTTCTAAGATGTCTTAAAATAGTTTGATCTAATAAATTTCCAGAAAAGTATGTTGATTTTGATAATATTAAGTCTCTTCCAGTTGTAACGCATATATCAGTAATGCCTCCACCGATATTAATAGTTAAATTACCTTTTTTTGTATCATCTTCTACTCCTGAACCGATTGAAGCGAGTAATCCTTGATTTTCTAAAATTACTTTTTTGATTCCTAATTTAGATGCTATTTCAATTAATGCATTTTTTTCTACTGGAGTAATATCGCTAGGTACACCAAAAAGAATAGAATATGTATCTAAGTTTTTATCTATTTTTGCTTCTTTAAAAGCGTTTTTTAAATATAGATAACTAGGATTAATTCTTGAAACGACACCATTATTTACGGGATGTATTACTTGAACATCAGGAGAAGTTCTTCCAATCATTTTTACAGCAAGAAAACCAGTTTCAACTAATTTTTCTTGTTTAACATTAATTACAACTAAAGTTGGTTCATTATACACACTACCTTTATTAGGCGCATATATAAATGTGTTACTTGTTCCAAAGTCTACTCCAATGCATTTTTTCATAAAATTTCCTCATCTGCATTTTATCATGTTTTTATCTTTATTTTCCATATAAAAAAATATTTTAAATAAAAGAAATAAAATTGATGAGTTTTATTAAGTCTTGTGATAGAATTATTTTGTTTATAAAGGAGTATTTTTGAATGTCCCGAATTTGCCTAAAAAAATACAAAATATAATTAAACGATAATAGGTTTTTTA
>CAYVZF010000026.1:0-17684 GCA_964456095.1 uncultured Erysipelotrichaceae bacterium | reverse complement strand
AAAATTGACAAAATCATCACAACAATGTTAAAATCACAATTGCTTAGGTCATGATATTTAACATATCGTGATGAACGCTCGTCTTTGATGAGCGTTTTTTATTTAAACAAATCAATTAATGATTGTTCATAATCAAATATTTTTTCCCCATAAAAACGTTTTCTTCGAGTAGCGGATTTTATCGCATTTTCTGCCGCGCTATAAGTCAATCCAAAAACAGTCATTACTTCATAAATATTTTCAATGTTAGAATAAATTAAATACGGTGTTGGACATAATAGAAATCTTCCAAAATGATCTGCTAATTTTTCGCTATCTTCATCTTCATTTTCATCTTTGCATATATAATGTTTTAATTCATGGGCTATTGTTAAATTAATTTTACCTTGATATTCTATACGATCATTATAGAAAATTAGAGGTCCATTGGGCGAATCAATAAAGAAACCATCAATAGACTTTTTTAATAAAAGTTCTCTTTGATTATCATCAAATGAAGAATACTTTATTATTTTAACACCCATTTTTCTTGCTAAATCATTAATATCTATTGGAAAAATAGTAAGGTCATAATCTAGATAAATATCTATAGCAAGTTTATCCATACTCTCATAATCTTTTTTAGTTACTGCCACTTTTCCCCTTTCCAAGGATTAACGCAATTAATTTGTTTTGCTCTTCAGGTGTTAAGTTATTACCATTCCTTGCAATCGCAGTTGCTATAGCAGTATAGTTTGATTCTTGTGATGCTTTATCATCTTCTAATAAATAATCAACATTAACTTCTAAAGCTTTTGCAAAATTAAGTAACACATCAATTCTCGGCCTTTGATTTCCATTCAAATATCTCGATATTGATGTTTCAGTAATTCCACTTAATCTTGATAAATCCTTTTGATTGATATTTTTAGTAGTCATTAATTCAATCACTTTTTCTTTCCATTTCATAATTAGTTTTTTCTCCTTTACAAAACTACAATTATATTGTAAATTGCATTTTCGCAATTGTCAATAAAGAATGCGCATTTTTATAAAATTTAAAAAATCTTTTTTTTCATTTCTCATTCAAAGAAAAGTATTTCAAACTTCAGGATCCTATGCTGGTGCAAAAATAACAGGAAAAATATTTTCAATCGTTCAAACATGTTTAATAAATAATATAAATGTAGAACGATATTTTGAATATGTCTTAACAAATATTAATAAAGAAAATATCTTAGAACTATTACCTTATTCTTCTAATATTAAAAATAAAATCAAATAAATTAAAATAAATAGAAGTTATTAACTTTGATTCATAAGCTAACTGACTTCTTTTTTTATTTTATTTGGGTGTAAAATTTTGACTTATATAATTTTTAAGCATTAAATTAAATTCATCAGTTCGAATCTTAATACAACCAATAAAAAAAGGCTTGACACATTCACGCCAAACCCATTATTTTCCATGGTGATCCTAACGGGACTCGAACCCGTGATTAGACCTTGAGAGGGTCTCGTCTTAACCACTTGACCATAGGACCATAATCCATCAAAATCGATGGATTAATTTAAACATAATTATTTTAATAAAGCAACAACTTTATCAATTCTTCTTTTAATTTCTTCTTCTTTTAATACACGAAGTACATAATAAAGATTTGGTGATTGTTTTGAAGTAGTTAATGTTATTCTTATCATCTCTGCAACATCACCTACTTGGCCAATATATAAATCTTTATTTTGTTTATATATCTTTCCTGATTCAGCAAATCCATGTCTTAAGCCCAATTGTTTAAGACTAGCAAACCATGTTTGTTCATCAACTTCATAATTTAAAGTATTAGCAAAATCAATTAATACTTCCTTTATTTTATTACTTTCAAAATTAGGATTAAATTGTAAAGGATTATCATTTATAAGTTGATCATATCTATCATTATAGAAGAAAGCATTTTTTTCAATTATTTCAGAATATTTCATATAGTCTTTTCTTGGATTTTCTTTTTCTCTTTCAATATTAATATATTCTTTAAACAATTCAGGATTACTTGTTAACACTTTAACAATATTTTCATCATACATTTTTCCATATTTTAATGTTTCTTCATACATTTTATCTTTCGAATATGAGGCAAGTATTTCTTTTGAAATATTTTGAAGTTTTGCTAAATCGAATAATGCACCATCTAATGACATTTTAGAGAATGAAAATTCAAAATCATCGATTGTTAAGTCTTTATGTTCAGCATGCCATTCTTCATAATTACTATTTGCAATAGTGAATAAGTATTCAATAATTGCTTCTGTTGGATAGCCATCTTTTAAGAAGTATGATATCGCAGCTTCATTATCTTTTCTTTTTGAAAGTTTTCTTTTATTACCATTATCAAGTTTCATAATAACAGGTAAATGAGCATAATTAGGTGCTTCCCATCCCATTGTTTCAAATAATTCTAAATGAATTGGAAGTGATGATAACCATTCTTCTCCTCTAGAAACAATTGTTGTTCTCATAAAGTGATCATCTACTAAATGAGCAAAGTGATATGTAGGGAGACCATCAGATTTATAAATAACGATATCTTGATCATTTTGCGATAAGAATAATTTACCACGAACTAAATCATTTACTTCAATCTTTTGTTCATGGAAACCTCTCGATTTAAATCTTATAACAAATTTTTCTCTTGATTTAATACGACTAATTTGTTCATCTACTGATAATGTTCTACACTTTGCATATTGTCTATAATATCCTGGTATTTGATGTGTCTTTTCTTGAACCATTCTTAATGCATCTAATTCTTCTTTAGAGCAAAAACAAGGATATGCTAAACCTCTTTTTAATAAATCTTTAATTACAACTTTATATATATCAGCACGTTTAGATTGAATATATGGTCCATAATTACCACTTTCACTATCTCCAAGATATCCTTCATTTGGAATAACATCAAATACCGCAAGTTGATCTAATAATTCTTTACCTGATCCTTCTATTTCTCTTTTAGTATCAGTATCTTCTAAACGTGTGTAAAATACTCCTTTTGATTGTTTTGCAACTTTATAAGCCACTAAACTTGTAAATAAAGATCCTGTATGTAAAAAGCCTGTTGGTGATGGTGCAAAACGAGTAACTTGTGCACCCTCTATTAGATTTCTTTTAGGAAATCTTTTCTCTAAATCCTCTACTGTATCAGTAATATCAGGAAATATTAATTCTGCTAAATCATTTGTTGTCATTCTTTTTTCTCCTTTATTTCATTGGTTTTATATAAAATTTTCCATATACAGATTGTATTGGTGTAACGGAAACAAATGCGTGTTCATCAACCTCATTAATAACTTTTAATGCCAATTTAACTTCCGTTGTAGAAATATCCATATAAATAACTTTTTTAGGTGTATCTTTATAGGCTCCTTTAGCATCAACAACAGTACAGCTATGAGGTAAATTATAAATCAATATTTTTGGTAAACTTTCATTCGATGTAATTATTTGTAACTGTACTTTCTTTAATCTAACATAGAAGTTATCAACAACTACAGATGATGTAAATAAGTATACAAGTGCACATAAAGCAACATGTGCATAATCTTTTATTCCACTTAATAATGTAAAAGATAAAACAATTAAACCATTAATAAAAAGCATATATTTACCCATCGATGCCTTTCCTTTAGAAGACAAATATACAGATATAATATCTATTCCACCAGCAGAATGGTCAAACTTCATAGCAAGCGCGGTTGAAAGGCCTGTGCAAAGTCCACCAAATAATGCTCTTTCTAATAAATCTATATTATCGTTTTTAATATCAATTATTGACCATTCAGGTTTTATAATAGCGCTGAAAAATGATACAAGTGCAACATTAATTAATGAGAATATTGCAAACTTTTTACCTATTTTACAATAAGCTAAGATTAATAATGGAATATTAATTGTTAAATAAAGTATTGAATATAAAATCGAATTAACATTACCTTCAGAATCAAATATAATACCTTTTATAAATTCAATGTTCGCGGCATCGGCGATTGTTGAAAACAATTTAATCAATACTTGAGATAATCCAGAAACACCGCCTGTAATTAATTCTTTATTCGCTCCAACTGGACTTATAAAAGTTCTAAATCCATATGAGAATAAAAATGCTGCAGCAGCGGAAGCAATAAAAGACACAAAATATTCTAATACAAACTTCACTTTCCTATGTTCATATAAGAACTCATTTATTTTTTTATACACTCTCTTAAAGACACTCATAAATTACAATCCATATTCCTTTTCACAAATAATATTTTAACTAATCTAAATAAAAAGTCTAGTAAAAAAAGTGTGTTTTAACAAATAGTTTGAATTAAAAAAAATTAATAGATATTAAAATCACACCAAACATTTAAAACTAAATTTTTTTTAAATAATTTTAATTCTATATTGAAAATATATCATTTAAATGATATTATTAAACCGCTATGTAAATCGTAGGTTTTTTTATTAGTAACAAATCGGAGGAATGTAAATGAATAAAATATTAAATGCAATCAAAAAATTCTTTCTTTCAATCATTAATTGGGTTAAGCAAACAGCTTGGGTACAACCATTATTAATTGTTGGTGCAATTTTTGGACTTATTATGTCAATTAAACCAGTATCAAATTTTATTGGTGAAATTACAACTGCAACAAAAGAATCTAAGTTCTATGATTATAGGACTTGTGATCTTGAAACAATAGAATCAAAAATTGATGGTACAAAAGATTCAAATAAAGTATTAATTGTCATTTATATCGATGAAGCAAATGGTGGTAATTGTGCAAATTGTAAATCACAAGAAAAACCATTACAACAATTCTTCGACTTAAATCATGACGAATTGATCGCTGGTCGTGAATATGAAGTAGCGGTGCTTGATATTCGTGGTGATGAATTTGTTGAAGATGTTGTTGGTGAAGATGATCTTAAATATATTAGTGATCATATTGAAAAATATGAATTAGAATATACATTTGATACAATCAAAAAAACAAATCAAAGTTGGGTATCAAATGGTGAAATCGATGTTTCAAAAGATGAACCAATTTCTACACCATGCTTTGCAAGGTATGAAGATGGTAAATGTGTAGGAATTAAAATGGGTTATTCTCAAAGTGAAAGTAAGGAATTTGAAAAATTCTGTTATTATGATTGGGAACAAGATTTTAAAGAAAAATATACTAAAACAAATTAAAACTTAAAAAAGAACGAAATAAATCGTTCTTTTTTTACTATTAAACAATATTAATGTTTTATAACATTTTTCTTTGGCAAATTGCACTTTCTTTTTAAAACCGGATTTTACTTTGTCAATTTACGCTTGCACAAAAAAATTGCATAGTTTAAAAAAAGTATTGACAATCAATAATCAAATCACTATAATAAATCTTGCTTAGCGATAAAGCGAGTTGCCTATTAAAGTATTATATATTTGTGGCAGTAATTAATTAACCTAACGGAGCAATACTCAAGTTGGTGAAGAGGCGTCCCTGCTAAGGATGTAGATCGGGGTAACTCGGTGCGAGAGTTCGAGTCTCTCTTGCTCCGCCATTAATGGATCAGTGGTGTAGCGGTTAACATGCCTCCCTGTCACGGAGGAGATCGCGGGTTCGATTCCCGTCTGATCCGCCATTTATCGCAGGTGTAGTTCAATGGTAGAACTTTAGCCTTCCAAGCTAACTACGCGGGTTCGATTCCCGTCACCTGCTCCATTTGAATTATATAGGTTTAACAAAATATTGTTGAGCCTTTTTTTGTACAAATATTTTTAGATGTAAGGTTAAAAAGGTAATAAAATGAATTTTCAAAGAACTAATACAAAATTATCATTACTTGAGGATTATTACTCACATTTTAATGAAGATCATAGGTTAAAAACACGTCATGGTAATATTGAATTCATTACTTCTATAAAGTATATTGATGAAATATTAAATAATGATAAAAACAAATCAATATTAGATATAGGCGCAGGAACAGGAGCTTATTCTATATATTATGATAGTCTTGGTTATAATGTTTCAGCAGTAGAATTAGTAAAGCATAATATTGATATATTTAATCAAAAAAAACATAATGTAAAATTGTTACAAGGAAGCGCGACTAATTTAAGTATGTTTGATGATGAAATATTTGATGTCACATTACTATTTGGCCCAATGTATCATTTACTAACTAAAGAAGAGAAAATAAAAGCATTAAGTGAAGCTAAAAGAGTAACAAAAAAAGATGGACATATATTAATAAGTTATTATATGAATGACTATGCTATTATTACATATGGCTTTATTAAAAAACACATTATTGAAGCAATTGACAATAATCAAGTTGATGACTCATTTCATATGCAAAATATTAAAGATGATCTATATTCTATGGTTCGTTTAGAAGATATTGATGACTTTAATAGAATTGTAGGTCTTACTAGAGTTAAAATTATATCAAGTGATGGTGCAAGTAATTATATAAGAACCACTTTAAATAGTTTAACAGATAAGGAATACGAGGCATTTATTAATTATCACCTATCAACATGTGAAAGAAGTGATTTACTTGGTGCTTCCGCTCACACATTAGATATAGTAAAAAAATAGGACAGACTATTCTATCCTATTTTTTTCATATAATCTTAACAAAAACCAAATAATAATCGAACCTAAACCATTACCTATACTAATAACAAGAAGTCTAATTATAGAAGACATACTCCACATATTAGCTATAGAGAAATAAAATGCATCCGCGATAGAATGTTCAAATCCCGAGCAAATGAATGTCATAATTGAAGCAATTATTGCAAAAAACTTAAATATAGGTGGTATATCTTTTTTCTGCAATTCTACTGCCAAAAATATAAGTATTCCGCAAAAAACAGATAATATAAATAACGATAAACAATTATCATTTATTTTAATTTCAGCTAACTTAGTTGAGACATCAATAATATTATCAAGCCTTGTTAATCTTAATAAATAACCACATGTAATTACACCTAAAATATTACCGAGATAAGTTATAAATAAGTCTAACAAATAAGATTTATCATTTTCAAATACATATCCAATTTTACCTGTAAATAAATGAAGTTTTAATGAAATAATCATAAATAATCCAATAGAGAATAAGAAAGATCCTCCTATTAGAGAAATATCTTTTATTGATAAAAACACACAACCACCAAGCGAAATCATTACTCCTGAAAGAAATGATGATATTATTACTTTTAGTACTCTTTTCATATTAGTTACTCATAAATTCTTCTATATCAGATACTTCTTTAATAATATCTTTTGATAAGTTTTCACATCCATCACTTGTAATTAATAAATCATCTTCAATTCTTATACCAATACCTAATTCTTTAAAATATAAACCTGGTTCATTAGAAATAACATTTCCAACTTCTAAAATGCTATCTCTAGCCATAGGATCATGTACATCAAGTCCTAAATGATGTGATATTCTATGAAAATAATAATTATGTATTTCATCAAAAGATTTAATTAAATTTTCTTCTAAACAAGATTTTGCAAGTACATTAATTGTTAATTCTTGTAATACATTAATTGATATTCCTGCTTTCGCAGCTTTTTCTACTTCTTTATTAGCTTTAAGAACGATATTATATATTTTCTTTTGTAAATCTGAAAACTTTCCATTTTTAGGATAACAACGAGTAATATCAGCATTATACATATTAGCTCTTGCACCTAAATCAAGTAAAATCATTGTTCCTTCTTTTATTTTACAGTTATTCACATGATAATGAAGGACCGCGGCATTTTCTCCGCTACCAGCAATAGTATCAAAAGCGGGTGTTGCATTTCCTATACTTTTAATTCTTTCTTCAAAATGAGCCTGAACTTCATTTTCAGTATTTAAATCTTTTAAATTTTTCATAACAGATTCTAATGCAAGTCTTGTAATATTAATGCTATTTTTTATTAAAGATATTTCATATTCATCTTTTATTGCTCTTAAAGAAAGAATAGAATTATAAACATCTTTTATTATTACATCTATATTAATTTCTCTTGCAATGTTTGAAAAATAAATACCATAATTAATACCACCATTATAGTCACTTTTTTCTAAATCCAAATAAATAAGATTATTATTAAATACTTCTTTATATACTGCATCAACATTTGATGATGATTTTATATTATTAATATTTGAAATTTCTAAAGCTTGTTCATGCGTTAAATAATAACCAATCCATCTAGCTAATTTATAATCATTATCTAAAATAAATAAAGTTTCTTCTCTTGTTTTTAAATCAACAAACAAAAAAGAATCTTTTTGATCAATACCAGTTAGATAATAAAAATTTCGATTAACAGAAAAAGGATATGCTTCATCCGCGGATCTATGAACTTCAAATCCGGATGATAAAAATAATACTCCTTCATTACCTAATAAATCATATAATTTATTTCTTCTTATTTTGTAATAATTCATCTTTTTTTCTCCCTTATTTCAAGGTTATTAATCTTTTCAATCACATTATTAAGTAAATCTGTTTCATAATCTTCGATTAATCCTTTATCCACTAATTCAGTTAATTTTGGATCAATTGGTAATTCCGCTATTTTTTCTATTCTTAAAGATTTATATAATGAATCATTTTTATTCTTTCCATAAATATATATACTTTCATTACAATTAGGGCATTTTACATATGACATGTTTTCAACAATACCGATAACAGGTACATTCATTAATTCAGCCATTTTTAAAGCTTTTTTAACAATCATTGAAACTAAATCTTGAGGCGTTGTAACAACAATAATTCCATCAAGTGGAATAGATTGGAATGTTGTTAAAGCAACATCTCCTGTTCCTGGTGGCATATCTATTAATAATACTTCTTTTTCATCCCATCTAACATCTTTATAAAACTGAGACACTAAATTTGATATTAATGATCCTCTCCATAATATAGGATCATCATCATTATCTAATAACATATTAGATGAAATAACTTCAATACCTAGTATAGATGTTACTGCAGGATAAATATATTTACCATCTCCAACAGCTTTATCTTTTATTCCGAATGAATGTGGAATTGAAGGTCCAGTAATATCTGCATCTAAAATACCAACTGTATTACCGTTTTTTGCTAGTTGACATGCGATTAAAGATGATACAAGTGATTTTCCAACACCACCTTTACCTGAAACAACTCCTATTATTTTTTTTATATTACTTTTTTCATTTTGTGGCAAAACTAAATCTTGAGGATTTGTTCTTGAAGAGCAATTCTCACCACAAGACGAACAATCATGATTACAATCCATTAATATACCTCCTAAAATTCATCATTTTCAATAATAGATAAATCGTAAAATTCATCTAAATATCTTCTTGTATTTAATATCATTTCTTTAAATAATTTTTTTCCTTCATCTATTGTTAAGTTACTACATAATGGTTGATTAATAAATGAAGCAAAAATCTTTTTTAAATCTCTTTCTTTTATACCTTCATAACATGTTTCGATATTTAATGAATTCCTGTTTATTAAATTTATAACACTATCATTAATATCTCCACATTTTAAAGGTTCTAATTTATCATCTTTAAAAATGCAATTACTTTCAACAATACTACCTAGTTTCAAATATGGAACTTGTCCTAAATTAATATAATTAACATTACTAATAGTTTCTCTTAATCCCATTAAACACTCTATCAATTCAACAGCTTCTTCATTAGATTTATTTATAGTTAATTCTTCTTTGCCTCTAGAAATTAAATCTAGATGAAAAATCTTATCTAAACATTCTTTTTTTCTTAATTCAACTGGAGTCAAATTAAAACCAGAGTTAATTGCCATTTCTTTATTTTTTAAATACCATGAATTATTTAAAAACTCTGCTAAATGTCTATCACCCGCGGCAGGTAAAACACCATATCTTTTATATAAATCATATTTTAATAAATTATTATAAGAATAAGGATTTGTTAAATATTCTTTATTACTTCCTCTTTCAAAATATCCATCTTTATGATTTTTAAAAAATTCATCTAAATAGTCAAGAATTTCAATATCTTTATATAAAGCACTTCTTATCCAAGTAAAGTGATTAATTCCTGAAACATCAAAATAAATATCTTTTCTTGTTACATTTTCTATTTTCAATGTTTCTTTTAATACATCAACTAATAAATCTTCTGTATGAAATACTTCATGACAACATCCAAATGCTTTAATATCAGGAAAATTATCAAATAAAGTTTTAACACAAATTGTCATAGGATTTGTTAGATTTATAACCCAAGAAGTAGGGCATATCTCTTTAATCTTTTTAGCGAAGAATTCATATATTGGAACAGTACGCATTGCTCTAACAACTCCACCAGGTCCTGTGGTATCACCAGCAGATTGGTAAATGTTATATTTTTCAGGCGTATGTACATCACTATACATTTCATCTAATGTCCCAGGTAAAATAGAAATAATAACCACATCCGAATTAATAAGAGCATCATCAATATTTTTATCAACTACATAATTCCATTTACTAACAGATGATTTACTAGAAATAATATCACCAATTCTTTTATTTCTTTCAGCTGATTCTATATCGATATCATATAAATGAATATCACCTTCTAAATGCTTAGATAAAGATAAATCACTCATAAATACTTGAGCCCACATTTTAGAGCCACCACCAATATAACAAATTTTAATTCTTTTTTTCATATTAGTCCTCATTACTTTTTTTCACATATACTTCTTCTTTATTAAGATATTCAATATCAATATTACCGTTAAAATACATTTTAATATCATTAATATCAATGTTTTCTTTTGAAACTATAACATTGATTTTATCTTCAAATTCTTTATTTTTTATAATAAATTCATTCTTTTCTAAAAAATAAAATAAATTTTTATTATATTTATATGGAACACTTAATAAAATAACATCAAGTAATTTTTTTTCATATAATTGTGCTTTTTCAATAACAAGTGATGCTGAATTAACATACGCTCTTAAAAGACCACCTGCTCCTAATTTAATGCCTCCAAAATAACGAACTACTACGACAAGTACATTATTCATTTTTTTAGATAAAAGTACTCCAAGCATTGGTTTTCCAGCAGTTTGATTCGGCTCTCCATCATCTGAATATTTCATATAATTATCAATAACATATGCATAACAATAATGATTAGCCTTAGAATATTCTTTTTTTATTTCATCAATAATCCCAACCACATCATTAGAGGATGTGATTGGGACTAATATTGATATAAATTTTGAACGAGAAATTTCTACTTCGTTTATATATTTATTAAGAATATAATACATTATAAACTACCATATAATATTGCATTTTTAATATCATTTCCCCAACTATTGCTTGCATATTCAATAGGTTTATTTGCAACAGTGAAAATATTACTTAGATTAATACTAAATGTATCATTTAATATATTTTCTAAATAATTATTATTTAATAATTGAATTGCAATATTTGAATTCCAACCATCATTTAATAATACTTTATTTTCATCACGTTTTAAACTATCGATACTTTCACCAGGACCCATTTTCTTTGCTTTAGAGAAATCAAAACTATATAAAGCAGATAAACTAGAAATTGATTTTAAACTATAAGCAATATCTAAAATAGATTCTAATGCAACTTTTTCATAGTCATTAAAGCATACATATGAGTAATCATATTTAATATCATTAAAGTATGTTACACCATATCCATTCATTGTTTCATCTAAGAAATTAAGCATTAATTCACTAGATAAATATCCACGTACGTATTTGTTTTCATTAATAATATCACTACATGCAGTAGCATTTTCTAAAACAGATTTATCATAATTATATGTCGTTCCATTAAAACTATAAACAGCTTCAAATAATGTAGGTACGTAAGACTTTAATTTTTCAATATCATTCTTTTCGTTTATATTTATAGAGTTTAACTTCTTAACAGAAGAAATCATATTATCTAATGAATTACCTTCATTATACCAATCAACAATCTTATTTTCAGAAATATAATCGATTGTATCTCTACGCATTTTATCTTCTTTTTTAGCATCTGATGATTCATAAGTATTAATGTAATTTGCATATGAACTATTAGAGCTATTTGCAATAATAGATATATATTTTTCTAATCCTGCTTTTTTAAGCATTGTATAAATAAAATCACTAAACATTGGTTTTAAAGCATTTAATTCATTTGCTTTAGATAATATATCCGCAATTTTAATTGAGCCTTCAGAATATGTATTTTCAAAATCTATTGAATCAACAGAAGAAATACCTTTATCACTTAAATACTTTTTAAAATCACTAATACAATCAATTTCATTTTTCCATGCATTTATTCTTAATATAAATGAATTATTTTCATAATTAAGTTTATCTAAATAATAATCAGGTTTCCTATTTGTTTCTGTTTCATCAATTTGGAATGATGATACCTTAATACTATCTTCACAAATATCTTTAATAAATTTGCCAAGTGAATCATGAGTTAAGTATGATCCATTTAGTGCATTTAATGTAACTTTAATATTCTCACCTGTTAAGTTATTAGGACTAATCTCATTATTATCATTAATTAATCCATCCACATTAATAAGTGTTTTAATATTTTCTTTTAATGTCTCTAATTCTTCATCCCAAGTTAAATAATTATTAGAACCACTTTGTATGCTATAAATAACATTATTAAATGAAATATTTCTTACATATGCTTTAATCTTTTCATTTGAGTTACTATATGAAACATCTCTAGAAGAATCATAAGTATGTTCAATAATTCCTCCTTTATCCAAAATTAATATAACTGCATCTTCAAAGAAAGTTGTTTCCTTACTATCAATATTATATCTTCCTATATGGAATAATCTTGATGATTTAAATGCATCCAATAATTCAAATGAATAATCAATATCAGAAGATGTAAATGATTTAATATTACCATTTCCAACTTTATCCAATATTTCATTCAATCCATCATAAGATTCAACGATATTAATTATATTATCAATTTCTTTTTCACGCTCTTGAATTTCATTAGTTCTATTTGCATTACTCTTATTTATATATGAATTATTTTTATAATTTAATTCATTGTTAAATAAACCGCTATAAACTTTATTAGTATCTAAACCATCTATAGATATACCAATATCATTAAAGCTATTTTCAAATATTGATGCAAATACAGTTCTTAAGAAATCAATACTATTAAATTCTTTTAAGATATGAACACCATATTCATTTTTAGCATTGTTATTACTATTAAATTTTGATAAGTCAAATGTTCCATTACTATCAATTAAGCCATAATTAGAACTTGATGCAGATTCTAATAAGTTAACAAATTTATTTGTTTCACCAACATTAGTTTCTGTTAATCCATTTAATTCATTTTTGGTAAACCAATTTGTTATTGAATAAATATCTACTTTAATATCATCAATATCACTACTTCTAAATGAGAATGATTCATTTACAACATAGTAAATAATATCTTCATATGATGATTTATCATATTCACTATTAGTTTCATAAGTTGCATTTATTGATGGAACTTTATAAATACCTAATAACAATCCTCTTAAATCATCTATTTTAATATTTGTCCACTTTATATTAGTTAAGTCATCAATATTGATTAAAGAACCATCTTCATATCTTAAAGATTTAAATGTATTAACTAAATTTGATATTTCTAATGCTTCCTTATCCCAATCATCATCAAATCTATTTGAATAAACAAATGAATGATTATCCATTCCGATACTATGTAATTGAGAACCAATATTATCATCAAGTATTAAACCAAGTAATGAATTATTTTCATAAGATAAAGATATCTTTGAAGTAGGATTAATTAATAATGATTTAGAAAGTGAAGAAATAACAACTTCAACTTCATTATGATTTTTATCATCGTTTAATTTTGAAATATTAATAGATCCTGATTGATTAAACAAGAATTTATATAAACTAGTTTGTTCACCATTTTCATCTTTACAACCATCATAAATACTCTTAATCGCATTATACAAGTTCCAAATTTCACCATTTGAAGGACTATCCCATGATATTTCACTATCATTTAATAATTCATAACTTGTTATCTTTTTAATTATATCTAATCTTTGATTTTTAGGATCTGCATCCTTATAGATTAAGTCAGATACACTACTTTCTAAAATAACATCAATTATTTTTTCAAATACTGTAATCTTATTATTTTCACGTGCTACAGATGGTGTATGTAATATTTTTGAATCATGTACATCCATTAATACATTATACATGAAATCTCCATTTATCCACGATTCAATATTAGCAACATCAAATCCATCATTAATTTCAAGCATATCTTTTGCTAAAGAGAATAATGTATTAAGTTCTTTTCTTCTAAATATTGTTTCAACATCACGATATGTATACGTGCTGTTCTTGTTAAACAATGAACTATTATTTTTATTTAGATTATAATTATCAATAAATACTTGACCAGACATGAAATTCAATTCATGATCACTATTAAATACATCGCTATTAATATATGCATCATTTAAATCAAAACCACCAATCGAAGAGAAAGAAGAATTCAATTGATCGCTTAATAATTCTGATAAAATAGTTCTTAATAATGTTATATCATTTAAACCATATTTTTCATTTTCATCATCATGTTTACCAATAATCAAACTAATAACATTTTCAATACCTTCATTTGTAGTAATATCAATATTAATATTACCATTAGCATCTTGACATGATTTAATTGTAGGAAGACAATTTATTAACTTATCTATTTCATTATCCCATAATTGATTTTTATCTTCTTTGTTTTTAACAGTACTATCATCTATATCTTTAAAATATTCATCATAATATACAAATGAGAAATCTTTTTTAATTTGTTCTTTATTTGAACTATCAATATAATCATCTAATATTGTATTTAAGATTCCATAGATAGTTAATCCAAATCTATCATATGGCTTTTCATGATTAATATCATCTTCTTCATAATAAACTTTATCTAAGAAACAAAGAGACTCAATAGTTTTAAACATTCTTTTAAATATCTCTCTATTTGATTCATCTAAGATTTTATCATCCCATTGAACTTTTTTGATATTTTCACCATTACAAATAAGTCTTAAATCCTCAACCATTTGTTTTATTTTAGCACTTTCAACTTTAATAGAATCACTATCCAAATCATTTATCGCGGAAAAATCAAAATATTCAAAAATAGCAACGCCACCTATATCCATATTAAGATTCTTTTTCAAAATATCACTTAAAGATTTTTTCATTAATTTAGATTTTGCTGCAGTATTTAATAGATTTTCAAGATCTGAGCCAAAGCTTTCATTATTTAATAATTCATTAATATTAAAATTATTTGAACCAATAGAATTTAAAGATGAATTTTCATCAACGATTATATTTAAAGTATCACAAATGATATTTAATTCACCCATTAGTTCACCATTTTCTAAAATATCATCGAAATCATCTTCACTAATTGATAATCCAAATTCATTATTTGAAGTAAATCCAACAACAATCTTTTTAATTAAATTATTACTAAATTTACCATTTTCATCTTTCTTTTGATTATTAATGATTTGACAATCAACCATGCATTCGAATGCACCTCTTAAGCATCTAATATCATCTTCGTTAAAATCACTAATACTAATACTATTTCCATCATTTACATTTTCAGGTATAATATCTTGTATTAAAGAAAATGCTTCAAATAATTTTGATAATTCACTACCTAAAGTAGCATTACCTTCAAAATCGAAATTTAAATCATCACCAGATAAACTAATATTTAATCCTAAATTGCTAACATAATCATCTAATGGAAGAGATTTAATAATCGCAGGAAATACTGTGCATATAATTGATGAATCATCAATATATGTACATAACTTTTTAATAACATTAATCGATGAATCAGCAAATAACCAATTGGTATTATCATTATTAAAATCTTGAACAACCAATTCACCTTTATCATTATCATAAGTAATTATCGGAAAATCTTCATTATTAAATATAGTACCAACACAATTTAAAAGTGAATCAATTTCTTTCGACCATTCTTCTTTACCATCTATATCTTTAATTTCATCAGCAACTACATCTAATATAGAACTATCAATTCCTAAAGAAGTAAAGTCTTCATTATTTGAAATACTTGATAAAGCAAAATCAACAACACCTTTAAAATTATTTAACAAAAATTCAATATCCAAAATTCCTTTATCGTTTTCATTACCAGTAAATAAATCGATTGTTTTAATAGTTTTTGTTCCATCACTAACACGACTATCATTAACACCATCAAATACATTTGTATGTTCAAATAAAGCTCTAACAAAATTGCTATTTTCAAATAATTTATTAATTGTGTTAAAAGTTAAATTATCAACTTTTTTATTATCATTTTGTTTTTTTAAATAAGATTTATTTGAAATATCAACACCTTCATTATTTGAAGCAATATTTACATATAAATCATTAACATTAAATACAACATCAGATGCAACTTGTAATACTTCAATCAAATCTAATTCTCTATATCCTTCAGGAGTTGTAGGAAGCATAGTATCTAAAGGTAATTCCTCATTACTATAATTTTTAACTAAAGAAGATAATACTGGAGGTAAAATAACATCTAATATTGTCGTTTTTTTAGGATCATTTTTAATTGAATCTTGTGCTTCTTTAAATGCACTTAATGCTTTATTAACTAAAACTTGATTATCTCTAGATAATTCATAATCAAAACTACCTGAATTAAGTAATGCATCAGTAATAATACCTTCTTCATTTAAAGTTCTAAATAAAGTCACATATGAAGATAAATCATTACTGAAATCAATATCACCAATTTCAGTTTTAATCAATTTAGCATCTTCCGAAGTAATAATTAATGAATCAGTATCTTCCATATTAACTAATGCATCAATTCCAAGGTTTAAAGCAATTGGAAGTGCCTCACTCATTAAAAATGTAGAAGATAATACACTATTTGTAAAAACTTCTAATGTATGATCCGTTAATAAAGCGGCAGTAATTTGAGATTCATCAGCTAAATCAGTAACATCAGAAAAAACAGAAACTGCAACAGAAGCAACACAATCAATTACTTCCATAAAGTTTACATTAGTGTTATTTTCCCCTTTTACAGTCGCGGTATAATAACTATTATATGTACCAGAGCCTGTTACAACACTAAATAATTTATGAAGTATTGAATTATTATATCCTGAAAAAGCAGGATATGCATAAGTCATTATTTCATTTGACTCATTATCATTAAATTGATAATTATCTTCTAAGCCATTATTAAAACTGTGACAAACATTTTCAAGAATATTAAACGCTGGCGATAATATTACAATGAATACTACCGCAGTTTTTAAACCATTAACAAAGAAACCAGCAAGACGTAATTTCTTTTTTGTTATTTTTTCAATCACATGTTTTGTAAATGTTTGATTGATAATTAAAATTACAATCGGACAGATACAGCACGCTATAATCATATGAAAGAAAAGAACAAATAGTGATAAAACACTCATCGCTAATGCTTTCGTAGCTTCAGCAGCGGATTTAAG